>NZ_RAWL01000267.1:0-12091 GCF_003668885.1 Corallococcus sp. AB049A
TCTCCACGCGGACGCCCTCGATGCCGGAGAAGCTCCGGGACCCCTCCCTCCACGCGTTCCACACCGGAAGGCTCACCCGGGTGCGGTCCTTGTGGGGACCCGCCCCCGCCCCCGGCGTCGTCGCCTGGAAGAGGCGGACCAGCTGCTCCGCCTCGGGGAAGGGCAGGGGCTGCCAGAGCACCGGATACACGACGCTGAAGACCGCCGTGGTCGCGCCAATGGTGAGCGCGAGCGTCGCCACGACGACCGCGGTGAAGCGCTTCTCCCGGGCCATCGAGCGCAGTGCGCGCCGGAGTTCGAGCAAGAGCATGGACCTGTCAGGGATGGGGGATGAGCCCGCGCGTGAAGCAACGAGGATGCCACGCGCGGCCTTCCCCTGCCGGACGGCTCACCTCACCCCGGAGCCTGACCGGAACTGGGAACCCCCGTCCCACTTCCGGAATCCGTCTCCTCCTTCACCAGCCAGCGCATCGTCGCCTCCGTGACGATGCCGAACAGGGCCGTCTGGGCGAACAGCCAGGCGTGCTCCGCGCGCGACCAGCTGTTCGACACCGCCGTCGCCTTGAAGAGGGGGAAGGCCGCGCGCTCGAACGCCAGCACGCCCAGGCCCAGCAGCACGCCGCTGTGCAGCAGGGTCCACTTCGACGTGCGCCGCCGCACCAGGCCCCAGCCCATTCCCAGCAGCGGGCCATAGCCCGCGCGCAGCGCGAAGGCCCACCGCGACGCCTCGCGCCGGGACATCCACCGGCCGAACAGCCGGCTCAGCACCTGCCGCGCGATGTGGCGCGCGGCGTACGGCGGCGGGTGGCCCAGCGAGGCATTGCGCACGGTGACCAGCAATCCCAGGGCACCGGTGCCCACGGCTCCCGCGACATAGGCCGCCGCGTAGGGGTCTCTCATGGTCTATCCCTTCACCAGGTTTCGCATCACGAACCACAGGTTGGCGGGACGCTCGGCCAGGCGGCGCATGAAATAGGGATACCAGTGCTTCCCATACGGGACATAGACACGCACCGGATGGCCTTCCTTCACCAGACGCTCCTGCAGGTCGCGCCGGATGCCATACAGCATCTGGAATTCGAAGGCGCCCTTGGGCAGACGCTGGCGCGCGGCGTACTCCAGCGTGGCGTCAATCATCCGCTCATCATGCGTGGCGATGCCGTGATACACGCCGCTGTCCAGCAGGATGCGCATGCAGCGCACGAAGTTGGCGTCCACGTCCTTCTTGTCCGGGAAGGCCACGTCCGGACCCTCCAGGTAGGCCCCCTTGCACAGGCGGATCCGGACGCGCTCCGCGCACAGGGCCTTCGCGTCCTCCTCCGTGCGCCGCAGGTAGCTCTGGAGCACCGCGCCCACGTGCCGCTCGCCGAACTCCGAGTGCAGATCCCGCACGATGTCCAGGGTCACTTGCGTGACGGCGCTCTCCTCCATGTCCACGCGCACGAAGGAGTCCCGCGCCGTCGCGTCCGCCACCACCGCCCGCGCGTTCTGCAGCGCCAGGTTCCGGTCGAACAACACACCGCACTGCGTGAGCTTCAGCGACACGTTGGCCCTGACGCCCACCTGGTCGATTCGCGCCAGCAGCCGCAGGTATTGCCTCACCTCGTCGCGCGTCTCTTGAGGAGAGCGCACCGCTTCATTGAGGTGGTCGAAGCTGGCCATCAGCCCCTTCGCCGTGAGCGCCTTCACCGCGTCCACGGCCTCCTCCAGCGTCTCCCCCGCGATGAAGCGGGACGCCAGCTGGCGAAAGGGTTTGAGCCGCGTGGCCACGTCCTTGAGGTTGGACTGACGCGACAGGAACAACAGCGCGGAGCGGGACAGCTGAGCGGCGGCGGTCGTCATACGGATGTTCCCCCGACGATAGAGATAACGCCTGTTCAGTCAGGGTGCTGGGAGAGGAAGTCGGACACGCACGCATTGAACGCTTCCGGGTGGCTCATGTACGGCAGGTGACTGGCTGTCTCCAGGAACTCCAGCCGGGCGCCCGGCACATGCGCCGCCACGTCGCGCGCGGCGGCCGGCGGCACCAGCAGGTCGCGGCCTCCCTCGATGATGAGCGTGGGCACGCGCAGCTCGCGCAGCCGGTGCAGGAAGTCCGCGGCCAGGATGTCGCGCAGCCGCCGCATCAGCTCCAGCGACGACAGGCGCCGCGCCTCGCGAACGATTTCGGCCCGCCCCTCCGCGGGCAGCCACCGGCCGCCCAGGACGCGCGCCACCGTGGGCGCGAACACATACGCCAGCGGCCGGGGCGCCCGCACCAGCGTGGACAGCGTCAACGCCAGCCGCCGCACCTTGCGCACGCTGGCCACCGGCGACACCAGCACCAGCGCCTTCACCCGCTGGGGGTGCTCCAACGCATACGCGATGGACAGGAGGCTTCCATAGGAGGACCCCATCAACGCGAAGCGCTCCGGCAGCCCCGCCTCCGGGTGGTTGAGCACCGACAGGTTCCACTGCAACGGCGTGTGTGTCGCGGGCGTCTTCAGGGGCGGCGTCCACAACAGCAGGTTCCACGCCCGGGCCAGGGGCTCCATGGGCGCGAAGGAGCGGCCACTGGCGCCCAGCCCCGGAAGACAGACCACCGTGCGTGATACATCCCTGTTGCCTCCGGGAAAGGTGAACAGGCGCACGGGCGTGCCCCGGACGGCGCGCTCCTCGCAGTCCAGCCGCTCATAGCCGCGCTGGATGTCTTCCACGTCCGGCACCAGCGGCGGCGCGCGGGTCTTGGGCTCGACGGTGGAGGTGGCAGCGGCGTCAAGCATGGCAGGCCCTCAGGAGCAGGCGCCGGACGCTGGCGGCCACGCGGTCGCGGAAGGCCCGCACGCGAGACTCCGGCGCGCCCGACGGCGGCGGTTCATGGGGTTCACCCACGGCGAAGGTGAGCTGGACGGGCAGCGGCAGTGGACCCAATCCCATCACCAGGGGCATGCGGTATTTATCCTCCGCGGCCAGGCGCACACACCAGCGGTCCTCGTCCGGGGGCCAGAAGAACGTGTCATCCACCCCAAAACCCGCGAAGGGCACCACCGGCACCCCGGCCTGCATGGCCAGCCGCACGAAGCCCAGCGCGCCCTCCCAGCGCAGGCGGTAGCGGCCCTGGCTGCGTTTGAAGGTCTCCCGCGCGCCGCCCGGATAACAGACGACGAGCTGCCCCTCCCCCAGTGACTTGAGCGCGTTCTCCCGCGTCCCCTCCACGCCGCCCAGCCAGGGCAACACCGTGCGCACGAGGGGAATCTTGAAGAATCCCCGCTCCGCCAGGCCCAGCGGGTAGCGCCCCGTGGCCTGGTGCAACAGGTGGAAGAAGGCCGGGGTCTCGTATCCCCAGACACCGTGGTTGCCCACGAGCAGCAGCGGCCCCTGTCTGGGCAGGTGTTCAGCACCCATCAGACGGGCGCGGTGGTAGCGCGCGGACAGGGCCGCGCCGCCCTCCGCGAAACGGAACACGGCTTGCCGGACGCTGGTGAGTGGGTCTTCCACGGTGGATTCCAAGATGCAGCCGGCTTCGCTCGCCGGCACCCTGGCGGCAGGCTGCCGGGCAGGGGCTCCACCGCCGCCATCACCGGAAAAGGGCATGCACGCCAGCAGGCTGCCTTCCACGGCCGCTGGATGGGTGTGGTTGTCTGCCCCCGGTGCCATGCCGATGCTTGGGGGCATGGCCGGCCCTTTCGACATCCTCCTGCATCAACACCGTGAGCTGGAGGCGCTGCTGGAGCGGCTGGCTTCAGAGGCGGACCCGGAAGAGGTGACTCACGGTCAGGAGACCCTGGCCCGCCTCCTGCGCCTGCACTCCCGCCTGGAGGAGCGCTGCGTCCAGCCACTGCTGACATGCGTGGAGGGCCGCACCCGCGCCCGCGAGGAGGCCGAGGATCACCTCACCTTGCGTGAGTTGATGGAGGAATTGCAGGAACTGACACCTCGCGGCGTCGAGTGGCAGGCGCGCCTGTTCACGCTGGAGGATCAGGTCGTGGCGCACGTGCAGGCCACCGAGCACGGAGTGCTCCCCCGGCTGTCCGCGTCCCTGGACTCAGAGGAATTGGAAGAACTGGGACACGACCTCGCACTGACGTACGAGGAACTGCTGGAACGCTCGCAACACCCCCCCGCCTCCAGTCGCGGAGCGTTGTTGGAACCCCTGCATTGGGATGCGTGAGAAGCGCCTGAAAGCGTCTCGCGCACCCATTTCCCGGGCCTTTCTCGCCTGCTGATACGCAGTGGCGTCACAACTTTTTATCGCTTCCTTCGACAATTGCCTTTCTGGAAGGTATTGGTAGTCCGGCGTGCCGGTTCACGCCAAGGCAATGCTCCCCCCTTAAACCGAGGATTGGTCGAAATGTCAGTTGACAAGGCGTTCCGCGAGATGATTCGCAACGAGATTGAAGTGCAGCTCAAGCCCCTGCGCGACGTGGTGTCTCGTCTGGAGTCGGGCACGGCGGACCTGGATGCGCTGCGCAACGTGGCCGAGCGCCTGGCGCCGCTGGCTCAGGTGGTGGGCCCCCTCTTCGGCGCGAACGCGCCCGCGGCGGGCAAGCCCGGTCGTCGTCCCGTGGGTCGTCCGGCGGGTCGCGCGTCGGTGAGCGCGCCGGTGGCGGCGGCGGGTGGCAAGCGCCGGGGCCGCAAGCCGGCGGCGGCGGAGGGCGGCGCCCGCGAGTGCGCCATCAAGGGCTGCGGCAAGCCCAGCCGCACCAAGGGCTACTGCGCCGCGCACTACCAGAAGCTGCGCATGCTGGAGAAGACCCACCGCCGTCCCTCCGAGTGGTCCGACTACGCCAACCCCAACAGCGTGGAGGACATCAAGCTGCCGCGTGGCCGCGCCGCCTCCAAGGCGCTGGCGGAAGCCGCTCAGAAGAACGCTTAAGCGCTTCGCAGTCGTGTGTCGTAGCCCCGGCCCGGGCAGAGGTGGACCGCGTCCTTCCGGCAGGAAGCACGTGGCAGGATTGACCGCGCGGAGGATGTGCTTGCGCCGCGAGGGGGTTGGTGTGCATGAGTGCCCGGGCCATGAACAAACGCGACCTGGAGCCTGGAATCGTCACGGACCTCGCGGGCCGGACGACCTATGGTGATTACCTGCAGCTGGACCGCCTTCTGTCCGCGCAGGTGCCCCGTTCCCAGCCTCCCCATCACGACGAGTTGTTGTTCATCGTCCAGCATCAGACGAGCGAGCTGTGGATGAAGCTGCTCATCCACGAGCTGTCCGCCTGCATCCGTTACATCCAGGCGGACCGGCTGGAGCCGTCCTTCAAGATCTTCGCGCGCGTCGCGCACATCCAGCGGATGCTCTTCGAGCAGTGGAGCGTGCTGGAGACGCTCACGCCCAACGAGTACCTGGAGTTCCGGGACACGCTGGGGCACGCGTCGGGCTTCCAGAGCTTCCAGTACCGGGCGCTGGAGTTCCTGCTGGGCAACAAGGACGACGCGGCGCTGGGGCCCTTCAAGCACGTGCAGGGCGTGCACGCGGAGCTGGAGCGGCTGCTGGAGTCGCCGGGCATCTACGACGAGTTCCTGCGTCACCTGTCTCGCATGGGGCATGACGTCCCCAAGAGCCACGTGGAGCGGGACTGGCGTCAGCCGTATGAGAAGAGCCCCCAGGTGATGGAGGTGTTCCGCCGCATCTACGAGGACACCGAGAAGCACTGGGATGCGTATGAGATGTGCGAGAAGCTGGTGGACACGGAGGAGCGGTTCCAGCTCTGGCGCTACCGGCACATGATGACGGTGATGCGCATCATCGGCTTCAAGCAGGGCACGGGCGGCTCGTCGGGCGTGGGCTTCCTGCGCAAGGCGCTGGACCTGCGCTTCTTCCCGGAGCTGTGGGACGTGCGCACGGCGCTGGCGCCGCCCGCGAAGCCCCGGAGCGTCTGAAAGGGCCCTGGACGCCGCTCGAGTCCCCGCATGCTCCGCGTGCCGGCAGGGACGGGGTGCCAGCCGGGGCGCGGGCTCCCTAGCTTGGGAGAGGTCAAACCCTCTCAACGTGCGAAGGAGCCACCATGGGTGAGCACGAAAGCCCCCGGAAGGACCCGCAGCTTCCGGAAGACGAACAGCAGAACAAGCGTCAGGCGGGAGACCGCCCCATGCCCACGCCGGGTCACATTGGCAACCTGCCGGACAACGGCGAAGGCCCGGGTGGCATTGGCATCAAGCTGCCCGAGGGCGGCGGCGACTGAGTGAAACATCCGGCGATGTTTCAGGCCGGGGGCCTTCCAGGGCTCCCGGCCGCCGGGGTAGACGTGTCAGACGGGCATGAGAGTGTCCGGGCATGGCCCTACCTGCCAGGTTCCCCGCTCCAGAGATGACCCGAAAGCCCGCCACCTACGCCGACCTGGAAGCGCTCCCCTCGAATCAGGTGGGGGAGATCGTCAACGGGGAGCTGTACGCGAGCCCCCGGCCGGCGAACCCGCATGCCTCCGCGGCATGGCATCTGGGTGGCGAACTCTATGGCCCCTTCGAGCGGGGACGCGGAGGGCCTGGAGGCTGGCTCATCCTTTCGGAGCCGGAACTGCACCTGGGGAAGGACGTCCTGGTGCCGGACCTCGCGGGGTGGCGCCGGGAGCGGCTCTCCAAGCTGTCCAAGGTCGTGGGCATCCAGATGGCGCCGGATTGGCTGTGCGAGGTGCTGTCCCCGTCCACGTCCCGGTTGGACCGGGTCCGGAAGCTGCCCATCTATGCACGAGAGGGCGTCAAACACGTCTGGTTGGTGGACCCACGCGAACACATGCTGGAGGTCTACCGGCTGGAAGGCGGCCACTATCTGTTGCTGGGGGCTTACGGGGACGCGGAGACCGTCCACGCGGAACCCTTCGAGGCGCTTCCCCTGGAACTGAAGGTCCTGTGGGAGGACGTCGAGTAGGCTTCAGCCCACCATGTCCGCGCCCGCCGGAATGACGCTGCTCTTCGAACAGGCCCACATCCTCTGCTACCGCACGTTCGACATCGCGGAGGAGATCGACCTGGAGCGCGCTCGCAAGGCGCTGACGGAGGACTCGCGCCGCTTGAAGCTGTCGCGCGAGAACAGCCAGTACATCCAGCTGCCCAACCCTCCCGTGGCCTATGAGCTGGGCCGCAGGCCCCTGGCCCTTCGCGGCGGCCCCGTCACCGTGGACGCCACCGCGCGCCTGTTCGACCATGGCGCCGCGTCCATCATCCTGCGCGTCCCCGTCGCCCCCGGCACCACCTGGGAGACCCTCACCCACGTCGCCGACGAACTCTATGACAGCCAGGCGTTGGAGGACCTGGCGCTCGAGCTGGTGGAGGGCGTGCGCCGCACCATCTCCGCCGCCGTGCAGGGGCCGCACCTCTGGGACCAGAGCGAGAGCTACACCGTCATCTTCGCCGAGCGCATCCAGGGCAACCCCTCCGCGGAGGAGCTGTTCCAGAGCGCGGACATCGCCCGGCTTTTGTTGGGTGAGAGCACCACCGCGCCGCTCGCGCCCCGTGAGCGCGAGGCTGTCACCCAGGTGCGCTTCAGCTACACCGCCCATGACCTGGTCGTCGTGGACTGGAACAGCGCCTTCGTCTACGAGCCGTCCGGCTCGCGCGACATCCCGGACCTCCTGGAGATCGCCAACGCGCAGCTGCTGGAGTTCCGCTACTACGACGAGCGGTTGGACAAGCACATCGCGCGCATCCACGACGAGGTGCAGAAGCGCAAGCCCGGCTGGCTCACGCTGTTCCGCAGCCCGTACCGCACCCTCGCGCGCGAGACGCTGGGCACGCTCGTGGACCTCAACGAGTTCGTGGAGCGGGTGGAGAACAGCCTCAAGATCATCGGCGACTTCTACCTGGCCAAGGTCTACGAGGGCGCCGTGCGCCGCCTGCGCATCCCCGCGTGGCAGGCCTCCGTCACGCGCAAGCAGCAGCTGCTCGCGCAGACCTATGGCCTGCTCAAGGGCGAGGTGGACATCGACCGCTCCCACGTCCTGGAGGTGATGATCGTCGCGTTGATCGTCCTGGAAATCCTGCTCGCCTTCGGACGCGTGGTCATGCCCTGACGACAGCGTCCCTGCGACCCGTGGGCTGGGCGGCGAGCACGGCGTTGGGCTACGTTCGAGCGATGGAGGTGGCCGCGTGAGTGCATCGAACCCTCTCTTCGGTGACCTGTTGCTCAAGCTGGGTGTCGTCACGCCGGGGCAGGTGCAGGAGGCACTCGCGCTGCAGGCGCTCACCGGCCAGCGCGTGGGGGAGGCGCTCATCTCCCTGGGCTACGTGTCGCGCGAGCAGATCCAAGACGCACTGGGAGAAGCCCTGGGCCTGAACCATGACAAGGGTCCCGCGCAGCCGCCGCTGGGCGAGCTGCTGGTGGGGCTCAAGTACGTGTCGCTCGCGCAGCTGGACGAAGCGCTGGCGCGGCAGCGGCGCGACGGGCGGCGGCTGGGGGAAATCCTGGTCGAGCTGGGCCACTGCACGTACAAGCAGATCTACGAAGCGCTGGGCGTGCAGAACCGCATCGTCGGCCGGCAGGACCTGCCGCGTCCCGCGACGGAGGGGCGCCGCCGCGTGGTGGTGGTGGACGACAGCCCCCTGGCGTGCGCGTTCGTGCAGGAGGGGCTGGTGGCCCTGGGCTACGAAGTCCTCTGCTTCCAGGACCCGTACGAGGCGCTGGAGGGCATGGGGCGGCTGCAGCCGGCCATCGTGCTGAGCGACCTGGAGATGCCGGGGCTGGACGGCGTGGAGCTGTGCCGGCGGCTGAAGGAGGGCCCGCGCAGCGCCATCCCCGTCATCATGCTCACCGCCAATGACCGCGAGGCGGAGCGCGTGCGCGGCCTGCGCGCGGGCGCGGACGACTACGTGAACAAGTCCGCGTCCATGGATGAACTGGCGGCGCGCATCGAGAGCGTGGTGCGCCGCACGGACGAGACGGAGCGCATGCGCAAGCTGTTCGCGCGCTACACGTCCGACGCGGTGGTGGAAGAAATCCTCAAGAGCGCGGACGCGGCGGTGCTCGCCGGTGAGAAGCGCGAGGTGACGGTGCTGTTCGCGGACATCCGCAACTTCACCGGCCTGGCGGAGAGCCTGCCGCCCGAACAGGTGGTGGCGGTGCTCAACCAGGTGCTGGGCCGGCTGTCGGACGCGGTGCTCACCTGCGGCGGCACGCTGGACAAGTTCCTGGGCGACGGGCTGATGGCCGTCTTCGGCGCGCCGGTGGGCCGCCCGGACGACGCGCTCCGGGGCCTGCAGTGCGCGAAGATGATGATGGAGGCCGTGGCGGAGCTGCGCGCCGTGGCGGAGGCCGAGTGGGTGGCCCACGGCCGCGAGGGCCGGCCCCTGGTGCTGGAGCTGGGCGTGGGGCTCAACTCGGGCGTGGTGGTGTCCGGCAACATCGGCGGCGCGATGCGGGCCGAGTACACCTGCATTGGCGACGCGGTGAACGTGGCCGCGCGGCTGTGCGCGCTGGCCGGTCCGGGGGAAATCCTGGTGGGCGAGCGCACGCGTGAGCTGGTGGACGCGAACGAGACCGCCTTCGAGGACCTGCCCCCGGTGCGCCTGAAGGGCAAGCAGCAGCCGGTGCCGCTTTACCGCGCCCTCTGACGCGCCAGGCGGTAGGGTGGATGGGCCATGGCCGCCACCTCCTCCCCGTCCTCCTCCCACGACAAGTCCCGCCGCTCGCCGCTGCCCTGGGTGGCGGTGGTATTCGCGGTGGCGCTGGTCGTGGCCCTGGTGCTCACCGCCTTCCGCCGCCGCGACCCCGAGCAGGCCCAGCACATCCACGCGGACTTCACCCTCATCCTGGGCGCGCTGGAGCGCTACCAGGCGGACCACGGCGGACAGCTGCCGGAGGAGGGGAGCCTGGATGAGATGCTGGTGCCCAAGTACCTCCCCGCCGTGCCCCGCGACCCCTGGGGCCGGCCGTACCAGTACGCCAGCAGCGCGCAGGGCGTGTTCCTGTCCACCTTCGGCCGCGAGAACCAGCGCGGCGGCGCGGGGGAGAACCAGGACCACACCAACCACGACGGGCACCAGCAGCTCTTGCGCTGAGCGCTGGCCCGCCGGGACGCCCCACCCTGCCGGGCAGGCAGGCCGGCAGGCCCGGCCGTGTGCCACCGTCCCTCCGGCGTGAACACCTTCATGGCGAGGGGAGGCTCCAGCGGGCATCGCCTCCTCCAGGGGGCCCCGCCATGGCCATCATCTGCGCAACCAACCTGTCCGCCGAAGCCGCGCACGCGGCCACCGTCGCGGCCACCCTCGCCGGCCGGCTGGGGGAGCCGCTGCTGCTCCTGGGAGTGGATGACGAGGTCCCGGACGCGGAGGCCCCGGACGCCCTGTCCGCGGCGGAGGGGGGCCTGGCCGCGGAGGCCGCGCGGCTGAGGCCGCTCTTGGGCCCCGGGGGCTCGGTGGAGCCGCGCATGCAGCGGGGCGCCTCCGTGGAGACGCTGCTGGGGGACGCGGAGTGCAAGAGCGCCCGGATGGTGGTGGTGGCCGCCGGGGGCTGGCGCACGTCCCCCTGGCGCAAGACGTCCCTGGCGGAGCGCCTGGCCCGCCACGGCTGCGCCCCGGTGCTGGCGGTGCGCCGGGACTCGGCGCTGCTGGACTGGGCCCGGGGCCGGCGCCGGCTGCTGGTGATGGTGGGCGTGGACCCGCGCTCCGCCACGTCCGACGCGGCCATCACCTTCCTGAGAGAGCTGCGGCGCGTGGGCGGGTGCGACGTGCTGGCCGCCTACGTGTGCTCGCCCCTGGAGGAGCGTGAGCGGCTGGGCATCCGGACCCCCGTGCACGTGGAGCGCCTGGACCCGCGCGAGCGCAGCATGGAGGGGTTGGATCCGCTGGTGGAGCGCGTGCTCCACCGCGAGGTGCGCGAGCGCCTGGGTGACCTGGAGGGCGAGGGCCGCGTGGAGGTGGTGCTGGAGCCCGGCTATGGCCGCCCGGCGGACCACCTGCTGCACGTGGCCCACGCGCGCAGCGCGGAGCTCACGGTGGTGGGCATGCACCTGCGCGGCGGCGTGCAGCGGCTGTGGCATGGCTCCGTGTCGGAAGGTGTGCTGCGCCACGCGGAGCGCTCCGTGGCGTGCATCCCACCCGGAGCGCGCGAGCCTCGCCGGCTGCCTCCGCCCCGGAGCGCCCTGGTGCCGGTGGACTTCACGCTCGCGTCCGGGCAGGCCATCGCGCAGGCGTGCTCGCTGGTGGGGCCGGGCGGCCGCGTGCACCTGCTGCACGTGCACCGGCTCAAGGGCCGCGAGCGGGGCCCCCGGGACTTCCACGGCGTGCTCCCGGAGCCCGAGTCCGAGCGGGACCAGGTGATGCAGCGGCTCTGGGCCCAGGTGCCCCGGGACACGGTCGCGCAGGCGGTGCACTGGAGCGTGGAGGGCGTCAGCGGGGATGACGTCACCATCGCCATCTGCCAGGCCACGGAGCGCGAGGGCGTGGACCTGGTCTGCGTGGGCACGTCCTCCCGCCGCGAGGTGGCCCCGGACGTCCTGGAGGAGGCCGTGGCGAAGGAGCTGGTCCTGCGCTGCCGCCGGCCCGTGATGGTGGTGCCTTCGGTTTGACCCGGGAACGGGCGTCCAGTGGAGGGGCTCGCCGGGGAGCGGGTCCCTGGTTTTTTCCCGCACGTAAGGGATTGAACAGGCGACCCAGGAGGGCGTTAGACTTTGGGAGGACCCGCTTTCCCAGAAGGGTAGGGCATCCCGTGGCTCTTCGCGGTTATCGAGAAGAGGACCTCGTCTCCAACCGTGCGTCGCTGCTCATCCACGGAGGCACCGAGGACGAGCGCAGGGCCTGGGCGGAGGAAGCCGCGCGCAACTTCGGCGTCCCGCTCACGGAGATTCGCCAGCCCCAGGAGCTGGCCGGAGCGCTGCGCCAGCCCAACGGCGTCGTGTTCATCGCGGACGCGGCGAAGCTGCCGCTGGACGCCCAGGGCCTCATCCTGCGCTGCCTCCAGATGCAGGAGGAGCGGCCCAAGGTCGTGGTGGGCATCTCCGGCGCGGCGATGGCCGCCCTCACCCGGGGCACCCTGCGCGAGGACCTGCACTACCGCCTCCACCAGGCGCAGGTGGACCTGCAGACGGAGGGCCTGAGGGACGCGCTCAAGCGCCGCTGGGCCCAGCAGGCCGAAGTGCTGGCCGTGCGCGCCGCGGCGCTGAAGGCCGCCGAGGAGAAGGAG
>NZ_RAWL01000268.1:0-12087 GCF_003668885.1 Corallococcus sp. AB049A
CCGCCGTGCCCGCGGCCCCCGCGCCGCCTCCGGCCCTGGACGCCAACGGGCAGGTGCGCCCCATCTACCTCACGCCGCCGCAGACGCTGGCCGGCACGGGCCCGGTCATCGGCATCGACCTGGGCACCACCAACTCCTGCGTGGCGCTCCTGTCCAACGGCCGCCCCGTCGTGCTGCGCTCGCGCGAGGGCTACAACACCATCCCGTCCGTCATCTCGCTGAGCGCGCAGAACAAGCTGCTCGTCAGCCACCGCGCGAAGAACCAGCTGGTGCTGCGGCCCACGCACACCATCTACGGCGCCAAGCGCCTCGTCGGCCGTCCCTACGACAGCGCCGTGGTGAAGCAGGTGCGCGAGCGCTTCCACTACGAAATCACCCCGGACGCCGCGGGCCGCGCCGCCGTGCGCCTGGGCAATGACGTGCTGTCGCTGGAAGAGGTGCAGGGCATCATCCTGCGCGAGTGCAAGGAGATGGCCGAGACCCACCTCAACCAGAAGGTGGAGCGCGCCGTGGTGACGGTGCCGGCCTACTACTCCGAGCCCCAGCGTGAAGCGGTCCGCAAGGCGGGCGCGATGGCCGGCCTCAAGGTGGAGCGCATCCTCAACGAGCCCACGTCCGCGGCGCTCGCGTACGGCCTCAACCGCGAGCTCAACAAGAAGGTGCTCGTCTACGACCTGGGCGGCGGCACCTTCGACGCGACCATCCTGCGCATCGAGAAGAACGTCTTCGAGGTGCTGGGCACCGGCGGCGACATCTTCCTGGGCGGTATCGACTTCGACAACCTCATCGTCGACTTCCTCCTGGAGCGCTTCCAGGAGAAGGAGGGCATCGCCTTCAACGGAGACGGCATCGCCCTGTCGCGCGTGGGCGACGCCGCCGAGCGCGCGAAGATGGCGCTGTCCGAGCGCAGCACCTTCGAGGTCCACATCCCCATGTTGATGATGGACGACGCGGGCCGTCCCCGGGACCTGCGCGTGATGATGTCGCGCCAGGACCTGGAGAAGATCTGCGACCCGCTGCTCAACCGCACCATCGACGTGGTGCGCGACGTGCTGCTGGACGCCAAGCTGAAGGCCTCGGAGGTGGACGACATCATCCTGGTGGGCGGCATGAGCCGCATGCCGCTGGTGCGCGACAAGCTCAAGGGCCTCTTCAGCAAGAACGCGCAGGCGAGCGTCAACGCGGACGAGGCCGTGGCGCTGGGCGCGGCGCTGTACTCGGGCTCGGTGGACAAGGTGAGCAGCGTGGTGCTCATCGACGTGCTGCCCATGACCATTGGCGTGGCCATGCCCGGTGGCGGCTTCAAGCGCGTCATCGAGCGCAACAGCCCGCTGCCCACGCAGCGCTCGTTCGCCATCAGCACGTCGCAGGACAACGAGGAGCGGATGGAGCTGTCCGTCTTCCAGGGCGAGGACAACCACATCTCCGCCAACGAGTACCTGGGCACCGTGCGCATGGAAGGTCTGCCACGGGGCCCCAAGGGCTCCGTGCGCGTGGCGGTGACGCTGAAGCTCGACTCCGAATGCGTGCTGCACGTGGAGGCGCGGGAGTACTCGACGCGCAAGGAAGTGAAGGCGACGCTCGCCACGCGCTACTCGCCGGAGGAGCTCCAGAAGCAGCTCCAGGTGAGCAAGGAGGCGGTGAGCGCCGCCGAGGAGCGCCGGGGCGCGGACCTGAAGGATCGCGCGGGCCGTTTCTGGGGGTTCGTGAAGAAGGCGCTGGGACGCAAGTAGACTCAGCGCCCATGACGGCCTCCGCCCCCCGCTACATGGCGCGCTTCCGTTGCATCGCGGAGGCGTGCGAGGACACCTGCTGCGCGGGGCTGACGGTGCCCATCAGCGAGTCGCGCTGGAGCCTGCTGCGCCAGAAGGTCGCGGGCACGCCGGACGAAGCGCGCGTCGCGGCGCTGATTACCCCCAACCCGGACGGAGCCACGGGGCAGCAGGCGGGCATCCTGGGCAAGAGAGCGGACGGGCACTGCGCCTTCCTGGATGAAGCGAAGCTGTGCTCGCTCCAGCGCCGGTATGGCGAAGCGGTGCTGCCGGACGGCTGCTCCGTCTTCCCGCGAGTCCTCACGCGCTGGGGCGCGCAGGTGGAGATGGCGGGGTCGCTCGCATGTCCGGAGACGGCGCGCCTGTGCCTGCTGGCGGAGGACGCGCTGGTGCGCGAGCCCGTGCCCGAGGAACAGGCCCTGCGTCCCCAGGTCGCGCGGCAGGTGGCGGCGGGGGACGACGCATGGACCGCGCACGCGGACACCGTGCGCGAAGCGATGCTGCGGCTCCTGAATCGCCGCGAGGTCCCGTACGCCGCGAGGCTGTACGCGCTGGGCCGCATGGCGCTGGACCTGGGTGGCTTCTACTTCCCTGGGACGACCGCCGACGACACGGAGCGGCTTGCCGGCATCCTGCGCGAATACGAATCCGCGGACACGCTCGCGTCCCTGCATGCGCAGCTCGAAGCGCTGGAGCTGCCCGGTGGCCCGTGGGCGGGCATCTGCGCCGCCGTGCTCCGCTCACGCGAGGCCGCCGTGAGCAGCCCGCGCTTCCTCTCACTCATGAACGCCGTGCGCGCGTCCTACGGTGGCGCCGACACGCATCCGGACAGGGCCTGGGAACTCCATGCCGCGCGGCGCTCCGCGCTGGAGTCCCTGCACGGCGAGCGCGTGCACCAGTACTTCCTGCACCACGCGCTCAACCACGTCCTGCGCCACCCGTTCACGGAAGGCCCGAGCCTCCTGAACGCCGTGTTCCTGCTCGTGCTGCGCGCGTCCGTGGTGCGCTGGGTGCTGCTCGGGCATCCGGCCGTGGTGGCGCTGCTGGACGCCCCAGGCACGCCCGTGGCCACGCTGGACGCCGCCGCCGTGGAGGCGTTCCAGGTCGTCGCCAAGCACGTGGAGCAGGCGCCCACGTTCCTGGACTTCGCCAAGGGGCTGGCCGGCGAAGGTCCGGAGACCTTCGCGCGGCTGCTCATCCTGGTGAAGGGCCTGTAGCGCCCGGCTTCAGCCCTGCTGCTTCGGCTTCGCGCCCAGCTGCTGCATGGCCCGCTGGAATGACGGGTACTCGTGCGCGCCCTGGATGGCCAGCCGGTCCCCGAGGATGAAGGTCGGCACCGCGCGGATGCCCATCTCCTGGGCCTCGCGCACGGACTCCTCCACCACCTGACGGTAGCGGCCTTCCTCCACCGCGCGCTGGAGTTCGTCCGGATCCAACCCGGCCTCCACGCCCGCCGCCCGCAGCGTGTCCCACTGCCAGAGGTCCTGCCCCTCACTCCAGTAGCGCCGCAGGATGGCGGCCTGGAAGGGCTCCAGCCTGCCTTGCGCGCGCGCGTACTCCGCCGCCTCGTGCGCACGGCGCGTGGACGGGATGAGGTCCCGCTGCACCATCGTCAGCCCGGCCTTCGCGGCGCGGAGCTTCAACGGATTGTTCGGGTCCTTCATCCCCTGGCGCACGTACTCGGGCAGCGGCAGCCCTTCCGGAGGCGTCTCCGGGCGCAGGAAGTAGGGGTGCCACTCCACCTGGACGTCGTATTCCTTCTTCAGCTTCTCGACCTCACCGAGGCCGACGTAACACCAGGGTCAAACGAAGTCGGACCAGATGTGGACGACGATGGGTGCGCTCATGGGCTGAATCTCTAGCACCGTGCGTCAGTGCCTTCCAACTGTTCCACCGGGGCCCAAATCCATCGGTGGACAGTCCGCCCTCCCGAGGGCACGGTCCGGGTTCCCTCTCTTCCGGAAGGAACCTCTCCGTGCCCCTGTCGCTCCTCGCGGCCCTGGCGCTCGGCGCAAGCCCCGCGTCCGCGCCCCATCCGTTCAATCAACAGGACCTGGTCACGCTGCGCCGGCTCAGCAGCCCGCGCGTCTCGCCCGACGGCCGCCAGGTCGCCTACGTCCTGCGCTCCACCGACCTGGAGGCGAACCGGGGCCGCACCGACCTGTGGCTCGTCAACCTGGACGGAAGCGCGCCGCGCCAGCTCACCTCCCACCCGGACAGCGACAGCGACCCCGTCTGGGCCCCGGACGGCAAGAGCCTCTTCTTCCTGTCGTCGCGCGGCGGCTCCTCCCAGGTGTGGCGCCTGCCTTTGGACGGCGGTGAGCCGCTGCCCGTCACCAAGCTGCCGCTCGACGTGAACAGCTTCGCGGTGTCGCGTGACGGCCAGCGGCTCGCGGTGGCGCTGGACGCGCGCCCGGACTGCGCGGACCTCGCGTGCAACACCCAGCGCGCCGCGGAGGCCTCCAAGAAGAAGACCACCGGCCGCGCGTATGATCAGCTCTTCGCGCGCCACTGGGATACGTGGAAGGACGGCACGCGTTCGCACCTGTTCGTCGTCCCCGTGGCCGGCGGCACGGCCGTGGACGTGATGAAGGGCATGGACGCGGACGCGCCCAGCAAGCCCTTTGGCGGCGCGGAGGAGTTCACCTTCACGCCGGACGGCAAGGGCATCGTCTTCGCGGCGCGCGACGTGGGCCCCACCGAGTCGTGGTCCACCGACCTGGACCTGTTCCTCGCGCCCGTCGACGGCAAGACGAAGCCGCGCAAGCTCACGGAGAAGAACCGCGCCACGGACACCAGCCCCGTGTTCAGCCCGGACGGCAAGACGCTCGCGTACGTGGCCATGTCCCGCCCCGGCTACGAGGCCGACCGCTACCGCGTCATCCTGCGCACGTGGCCGGGCGGCCAGGAGCGCGTGCTGACCCAGGACTGGGATCGCTCCGCCGGCTCGCTCGCGTGGAGCAAGGACGGCGCCACGCTCTACACCACCGCCAACGACGTGGGGCAGAGCACCGTGTTCGCCCTGGACGTGGCCACCGGCAAGGCGCGCGCCCTCACCCAGGGCGGCAGCGCGGATGGCGCCCAGCCCGCGGCGGACGGCCAGGTCGTCTACGCGATGGATGACCTGGACTCGCCCTCGGACCTGTACGCGATGAAGGCGGACGGCACCGGCGCGCGTCAGCTCACCCAGGTGAACAAGGACGCGCTCGCGGGCATCAAGTTCGGCGCCTTCGAGCAGTTCAACTTCCCGGGCTGGAACAACGAGACGGTGCACGGCTACGTGGTGAAGCCCGTGGACTTCGACCCGAAGCGCCAGTACCCGCTGGCCTTCCTCATCCACGGCGGACCGCAGGGCAGCTTCGGCAACCACTTCCATTACCGGTGGAACCCGCAGGTGTACGCGGGCCGCGGCTACGTGGCGGTGATGATCGACTTCCACGGCTCCACCGGCTACGGCCAGGCCTTCACGGACTCCATCGCCGGGGACTGGGGCGGCAAGCCGCTGGAGGACCTGCAGAAGGGCCTCAACGCCGCGCTCCAGAAGTACCCCTTCATCCACAAGACGAAGCGGTGCGCGCTGGGCGGCAGCTACGGCGGGTACATGATCAACTGGATCGCCGGTAACTGGGCGGATGGCTTCCAGTGCCTCGTGAACCACGACGGCATCTTCGACGAGCGCGCCGCCTACTACGACACCGAGGAGCTGTGGTTCCCCGAGTGGGAGCACAAGGCGCTGCCCTGGGAGAAGCCGGAGGCGTACGAGAAGTTCAACCCGGTGAACCAGGTGGCGAAGTGGAAGACGCCCATGCTCGTCATCCACGGCGGCAAGGACTACCGCGTGGTGGACACGCAGGGCATCGCCACCTTCACCGCGCTCCAGCGCCGCGGCATCCCGTCACGGTTCCTGTACTTCCCGGACGAGAACCACTGGGTGCTCAAGCCCCAGAACAGCATCCAGTGGCACGACGAGGTGCTGGGCTGGCTGGACCGCTGGACGCGCAAGTAGCGCGCGTCCAGCCAAGGCCTTCCCTGGGGCGTGAGCCTACGCCTCAGGGAATGCCGAAGCAGTCGTCGATGCAGCTGGAGATGACCTCCGCGCAGGTGCGGTCCGCGATGCACTCCGAGCACTCCGCGGTGCGCGCGCGGCGGTTGTCCTGCTCGCTCTCCTTCTCATCCTCCCAGGCGCCAATCTTCTCGGCGCACTTGCCGGTGTCCAGGTCGGAGTCGAAGCACTCCTTGCGGCGGTCGCAGATGGCGTCGGCGTCGTTGGAGCAGCCGGTGAGGAGCAGCACGGAGACACAGGAGGCCAGGGCAATCAGTCGTGACATGACGCGGCACTATGCACGCGAAAACGCCCCCCGGGAATGTGCTTCCCGGGAGGCGTTGGGATGATTCACCACCGCTGCATTACTTCGTCTTCGTCGCACCGCCCATGGAGCCGGAGCCGCTCGGCGGGGTGGCGCCGTGGTTCATGGAGCCGTGGTCCATGGTGCCGTCCTGCATGCCGGCGCCGCCCACGCCCATGGCGTCGTCCAGCTTGCCCAGGGTCTGGTAGGCCATGTCGCGGTGCTTGGGCAGCTCCTGGGACAGCTGCGTCAGCATGGTGGTCATCTCCGCGGGCGCGGAGGTCATGCCCTGCTTGGCGGCCATCACCTTGCCAATGGCCTCGTCATGGGCGCCGACCTGATTGGCCATGTAACACGAGTCGAACGGCGCGCCCTTGAGCGACTGGAGCTTCTCCATCAGGGCCTTGTCCGCGGCCATGGCCTTCTTCTCCATGTCGTTGGAGGGCTTGGGCATGTCCGACAGGGTCATCTTCTGCGTCTTCGCCATGTCCATCAGCTGCTTGTCCGCGGCCGTGTGCGAATCAATCATCATCTTCGCATAGCTCTTCACGTCCGGGTTCTCGGAGGCCTTCTGCGCGAGCTCGGCCTGCTTGATCTCCGACTGGTTGATGTAGTGCAGGCGCTCCATGAAGGCCTTCGGATCCGAAGGCGCCATGAAGCCCTTGAACTCCACCATGCCCTTGGGCGTGGGGGTGGCCATCTTCGTGCCGGCCGGAGGGTTGGCGGACGTGGCGCTCTGGGCCATCGAGACGCCGCCGGTGAAGAGGACCGCGGCGAGGGTGACTCCGTGCAGGGTGCGCTTCATGGGTGCTGCTCCTTTTCAGGGCCTCGAAGTGAGGCGGGACAGGTCGGTTGGACCGGAGACCTCCGGATCCGCGCGGCGCACGTTGGAGCAGGGCGCCACAGCGGACCCAGAGGGCAGGAAGGAGGACGTGTGCCAATTCACGTTGCGCCCACGCACCGGTGCGCCAGTGGACAGCGCCACTGACCCCGGGACGGGGCGCGGACGTTCAGCACCGCACGACTGTCTGGGAACGCCATCCCGTCCTCCTCGTGCCCGAAAAGCTAGGCATCCCCGGAGGGCGGGAAGGGAACGGAGGCAACTCCCCGGCTGGCTGGCCGCCGGGGAGGGTGGCTACTTCGCGGGCTTGGGCGCCGGGGAAGATTTCGGCGCGGCCTTCGGCGCATCGGGCGTGCCGGCGGGGACGTTCTTCGTCTCCGACAGCTCGTCCTCGGCGCGCAGGAAGGCCTGGGCGGCGCGGTCCACGTCGTCGGGCTTGAGGCCCGTGAGGTTGGCGGCGGCCACGCGCGTGCGCGACGCGAGCGCCGTCTCCCCCAGCGCGCCGTGGATGCGCGTGAGGGCCACGTGGATTTCGGGGTCGAACGGGTCGGAGGCCAGCGCCTCCAGGTACGCCGTCTTCGCCTTCGGGTAGTCCTTGCGGAACAGCAGGATGCGGCCCAGGTGCACGTTGGTGGACGGCGAACCCGGGTGCATGCGCAGCGAGCCGCGCAGCACGGCCTCCGCCTCATCCAGCCGGCGCAGCTCCAGCAGCGCGAGCGCGAACTTGTTGGAGACGGACTCGTACTTGTCGCCCACCAGCTTGTGCGCCCGCGCGTACTCCTCCGCGGCGGCCTTCACGCGGTTTCTCTCGCGCAACAGCTCGCCCAGGTGCGCGAACTTGCGCGCGGGCACCTCCGTCACCTCGTTGAAGCCGCCGAAGGAGATTTCACGCCCCTTCTTCTCGCTGTCCTTCTTGTCGCCCTTGGCGTCCTCCTTGAGCACCACGCGGTCGTCGCGCGGCACCAGCTCCTGGGGGAAGGGCTGCTTCTTCACGTAGGACAGCCACGTCTTCTCGAAGAGGGGGAAGGCCATGCCCGTCGCCGCCTCCACCGCCTTCTTGTCCGGCTGGCCCGCCTTCAGCTCCTGCAACAGCGTGCGCAGGCCCGCGGTGCCGTGGGTGCCGTGGATGTAGTCGATGGCGTAGAACACCTCCGCGAACGCGGTGGCCGCGTCCTCCGCCGTGGGCAGCATGGCGATGGAGGGGTGCATCTTCTCGAAGGGGATGAGCTTGTCCTCCTTCACGCGCTTGCCCAGGAGGGCCTGCGTGGAGGGCGTCATGGCCAGGCCGCCCTTGCCGCGCCAGCGCGACTCCAGGAACTTGGCCAGGCCCTCGTGCAGCCAGATGGGCACGGTGTTGTGGGACAGCTGGCTGACCACCAGGTGCACGTACTCGTGCGCCAGCGTGTCCTGCCAGTCGTAGCCCTGCGCCACGGCCTTGGGGCTCGTCACCATCAGCTTGTTGAACTTGCAGATGGCGATGGTGCCGGTGGTGCGGATCTGCTTCTCCGTCAGGGTGCTGACGCGTGACAGCTCGCGCGCGTTGTTCACCACCTCCACGCGCACCTTGCCCGGCGGCGTCCAGCCCAGGTCCTCCGCCAGGGCGCGGTGGATGGACTCCAGCGTCTCCAGCGCGTAGGGCACCAGCACCTCTTCCTTGCCCTTCGGGTAGAAGAAGATGAAGTGCTCGCTCTCCGCGCGCAGGTGGTCCTTCGTGATGGCGCGCGTGTCCTTGGCGAGCCGCAGGTAGCTGCCCGGCTTGTCCTCGATGTTGGCGCCTTCCAGCAGCGTCACCGCGTCGTCGTACTGGCCCTCCTCGAAGGCCACGCGCCCCTGGAAGTACTTCAGGGGCTCCAGCTCGGACGGCACGCGCTTCTCGACCTCGGCCAGCTCGCGGCGCGCGCCTCCCACGTCCCAGTCATCCAGGGACTGCTCCACCTTGCCCAGCCGCTGCTTCACCTCTTCCTTGAGGGCCGCGTCCGGCGGCTGCGCGAGGGCAGGGGGGACGGCGAGGAGGAGGGCGCACAGGACGCCCAGGGCCGGGAAATGCGTGTGCGTGCGGCGGCTCACTTCACCAGCTCCTCGTAGTAGCGCTTCACCTGCTCGCGGTACTTCTCCGGCGCGCCCTGCTTCATGGCGTCCAGCAGGTCCTTGCGGAACTCGCGAGGCGCCTGGAACGCGTCCTCGTCCGGCAGCTCCACCTTGTCCTGCGGGTTGCGGCCGTTGCCCTCCTGGCGCCGGCCGGAGCCCATGGGCATGGGCAGCCCGCGGCCGCCCTTGCGGCCCTGCTGACTCTGCTGCATCTGCTGCTGGAAGCGCTTGAGGCCTTCCATGGCGGCCTGCTGCTCCCCGTAGCCGCGGCCCGGGTCCTTGCCCTGCATGCGCTGGGAGGCCTCGCCCATGCGCTGGCCAATCTCGTCCATCTGCTGGCCGGCCTCCTCCCCGAACAGCGGCGCCGTCTGCTCCATGTCCTCCATCTGCTGGCGCAGGCCCTGCGCGCGCTGCTCCAATTGCTGCTGGCGCTGGCCCAGCTGCTGGAGCTGCTGCTTCTCCTGCTGCGACAGCTGCGAGCCCGGCGGCGGGAAGAGGTTCTGCAGCTGCTGGCTCACGTCCGCCACGTCGCGCGCGTCCTTCTTGAGCTGCTCCGCGAGCTTCGCGGACTGCTGGCGCACCTCCGGCGGGTTGCCGAACATCTCATCCAGCTGGCGCTGCTGCTCGCCCATGCTGGACAGCTGGCGCGCGGCGTCCTCGGCTCTCGCGGCGGACTCCGCGGCCAGGTCGAAGTCGTCCACCTTGAGCGCGTTCTCCACGTTGCGCAGCTCGGACTGGGCCTCCTCCAGCGGGCGGGCCGCGCGGCTGTTGAGCCGGCCTGGATCGAGCTTCTGGTAGTGCTCCTGCACCTGCTGCAGCTTGCGGTTGAGCTCGTCCTTGAGGGCCTGGCCCTTCTCCTTCAGCCGCTCGCGGTTCTGACCGCGGGCCTGGTCGCGCAGGGCGCGCGTCTGCTCGGCGACCTTCTGCTGTTCGTCCATGGTGCCCTGCAGGTCGTCCATGAACTTGCCGAACTTCTCCGCCAGCTCCGGGTACTGCTCCGCGCCGAAGTCCTCCTGGGACTTGTCCATGGACTCGAGCATCTCGTCCATCTGCATGCCCAGCTCCTGGAGCTTCGCCAGCGCTTCGTCCGCCTTGCCCTCCTGCATCAGGCGCTCCACTTCATCCATGGCGCCCTGCATGTCCTCCTGCTGCATCATCTCCGACAGCGCCTCGGCGTTGAGGTGCTCGTCGCGGATGCCCTTGCGCAGCTCCGCCATGCGCTGCATCAGTTCCTGGATGCGCGACTTGAGCTGTTGGATCTGCTGCATCACCTGCTCGCGCGCGGCCTCGTCCGGGTTGGCCTTGAACTGCTCGATGAGGCGCGACAGGTCGCGGCGCTCGTTGGCCAGCTGCTTCGTCAGCTCCTGGAGCGCCTCCAGCTTCTGCCGGTCCAGCAGCGACTCCAGGTAGAGGATGTCGCGCTCCAGGCCCTCGATTTCGTCCTCCACCACGGCGGTGAGCCGGGTGCCGGTGCCCCAGTCCTCGCCGCGCGCGCGCTGGGTGCGCAGGTACAGGCGGCGGAAGTCGGAGGTGGTGCTCACGCTGCGCTTGAGCTCCCCGCCGATGTTCAGGAGCGCGGAGATGATCTCCTTGGGCACGTCCTTCTCGCGCGACAGCTCGGAGCCCTGGGCGCGGAAGTCGTCCGCGAGCTGCTGGCCGCTTCCGTCCACGGACTTCGCGCTCTCCACGGCGGCCGCGTCCTTCTGCTTCGCGCGGTCGGGGCCCTCCAGGCGGTCCGCCAGGTGGTCCACGAGGCGGCCCCACAGCGCCTCCGCCTTCTCCAGGGCGGCGCGGCGGTGCTCGGCGGCGCTGTAGACGCGCAGGGTCTGCGTGCGGCTGACGCCCTTCTTGGGGCCCTCCACCGCGTCGTTGTCCTTCGCCTCGATGTAGTAGGTGATGCGGTCGCCGGGGGCGGGCTTGAGCGGGCCCAGGTCCCAGTTGAAGGTGCCCCGGCTGCGGCGGCTGTCCTCGCGCGGCAGGTTCACGCGCGTCTCCTGCTTCGCGCCGGGCATGCGGTACACCAGCGCCAGGCCGGACAGGCCGTAGTCGTCGGTGGCCTCGTACTTGAGCGTCACCGTCTGGCCGGGGTCGACTTCAATCTCCGTGGACGGCGTGAGCAGCGTCACCTGGGGCGCCTTGTCCGCCTCCACGGTGAGCGGGATGTCCGGGCCCACCGCGAGCGGCTTCGCGCGCGAGGCATAGAAGACGAAGTGGTAGGTGCCGCCCTGCTTCG
Organism: Corallococcus sp. AB049A; assembly: GCF_003668885.1. Taxonomy (NCBI): domain Bacteria; kingdom Pseudomonadati; phylum Myxococcota; class Myxococcia; order Myxococcales; family Myxococcaceae; genus Corallococcus; species Corallococcus sp. AB049A. Next base: position 11,281 of record NZ_RAWL01000268.1, read on the forward strand.
CGACGAAGCTGCCGGTGAGTTCGCGGCCGCCGGTGACGGTGAGGGGCAGCGTCTGGCCGTTGACGACGACCTCCGCGCGCTCGACGGGGCGGTCCGAGCGCGTCTTCAGCACCACCTCGGTGCCCGCGGGCGCGCTGACCTCGCCGTTGGTGCCGGGCACGGTGCGCGGCGCCAGGCCCGTGTAGGCCGGATAGCGGTAGGTGAGCTCGATGTCGCCGGTGATGGGCTCCGCCTGCGCGGCGGTCTCCGGGCGCGCGGCCTGCTCGCGCAGGTGCTTCCAGCCCGCGGCCCACCGGCCGCCCACGAAGAACATCAGCACCGCGAGCAGCAGCACCGCGCCACCGGACGCCAGGGCCACGCGGCGCAGCGGCTGGCGGTCCACCACGAGCCCGGGGTCCACCGTGCGGGCCCGCTCGTCCATCTGCTTGAGGAACGCGTCGGCCAGCTGGGGGGACCAGCCGGCCTCCTCCCGGCGCTCGCGCGAAAGCTCCACCGCCGCGAGCACGTCCAGGGACAGCTCCGGACGGCGCTGGCCCACGAGCCGGGCGGTGCGCGCGTCGTCGCCCACCTGACGGTGCGCGAGCACGACGCCGAAGCCATACGCCACCGCCGCGCCCACCGGCACGGCGAGCCACATCAGGACCTGCGCGAGCCCCGGCAGCGCCCGGCCCAGAAGGCCCGTGGCGAACAGGAGCACGAGGGCCGCGACGCCGCCCAGGAGCAGGCCCTGGGCCCAGAGCTGGCGGCGCTGGCGGGCGCGCACCTGGGCGAGCAGGTCCGCCACGCCCTTGGAGCGCGCTTCACGCC
>NZ_RAWL01000269.1:0-11995 GCF_003668885.1 Corallococcus sp. AB049A
CGCGGCGGGTGGGCATCAATGTCCCCATCGTCCCCGGCATCATGCCCATCACCAACTATGAGCAGGTCCAGCGCTTCACGCGCATGTGCGGCGCCACGGTGCCCATGCGTCTGGCGCTGCAGATGGAGCGCGTGAAGGATCAGCCGGACGCCGTCGTGCAGCTGGGCGTGGCGCACGCCACGGTGCAGTGCATGGAGCTGTTGTCGCGCGGCGTGCCGGGCATCCACTTCTACACGCTGAACAAGTCCCCCGCGACGCGGATGATCGTGGGCGCGCTGAAGGGGCGGTCATGAGCGGCCCGGGCCCGCAGCTGGCGCCGGAGGATCCGCGCTACAAGACCTTCCTCATCGTGCGCTTCCCGGCGTTCTTCCTGCTCATCGTGGGCGTGCTGCACGTCGTCTTCAGCCTGCTGGGCGCGAGCCTGGCGGCGTTCAAGGTCGCGTCGCCCTTCTCCACGCCGGGGCAGGCGCCGGTGGTGCTGGACTTCTCGCTGGGCTTCACGCTGGCCATCCTGGGCGGTGTCCTCTGCGGGCTGCTGGCCATCTGGGGCGCGCTGAACGCGATGAGCCTCAAGGGCTACGGCCTGGCGACGGTGGGCGCCATCTGCGCGATGTACACGCTGACGCCGGGCTGTTTCATCGGCGTGCCGGTGGCGGTGTGGATGCTCTTCACGCTGCGCCGCGATGGCGTGCGCGAGGCCTTCGCCCCATGAACCCGCGCGCCGTCCGCACGGTGCGCTTCCTGCTCACGGGCCTGGGCAACGTGGGCGTGCCGCTGCTGGAGATCCTCCAGTCGCGCGCGTCGCTCTTGATGGAGCGCTACCGGCTGGAGCTGTTGCCGGTGGGGCTGGCGGACTCGGGCGGCGCGGCGGTGGCGCCGCATGGGTTGGACATTGGAGAAGTGCTGGCGGTGAAGCGGGCGCGGCACTCGGTGGCGTCGCTGCCGGTGGTGGGGCGTCCGGGGATGAGCGGGCGCCAGCTGGTGCGCGACGTGAAGGCGGACCTCTTGCTGGAGGCCACGCCCACGAGCTTCAAGGACGGGCAGCCGGGCCTGGACATCACGCGGGACGCGCTGATGCGAGGCATGGCGGCGGTGCTCGCGAGCAAGGGGCCGCTGGTGCTGGGCTTCCAGGAGCTGGCGTCCTTGAGCGACCTGGAGTCGCCGGGCCGCCCTCCCCTGCGCTTCAGCGCCGCGGTGGGAGGGGCGATGCCGCTGGTGAACGTGGGCCGCCGGGACCTGGCGCTGGGGAAGATGGGCCGCTTCGAGGGCGTGCTCAACAGCACCAGCCACCTGCTGCTGTGCCGCATGGCCGAGGGCAAGTCCTACGAAGCCGCGCTGGCGGAGGCGCAGGCCCTTGGCATCGCGGAGGCGGATCCGACCCTCGACGTGGACGGCTGGGACACGACGGGCAAGCTGATCATCCTGGCCAATGCCGTAATGCGCGTGCGCACCACGCTGAAGGACGTGTCGGTGACGGGCATGCGCGGCGTGACGCGCGCGGAGCTGGACGCGGCGAAGGCGAAGGGCGGCCAGGTGCTGCTGCTGGCGCGCGGGGAGCCGCTGGGCGGCGAGCGCTGGGAGTGGAGCGTGCGCCCCACCGCCGTGGACGCGTCCCATCCCCTGGCCCGTTTGGGCGCGACGGAGCTGGGCGCGGTGTTCCGCAGCGACCTGCACGGCGTCCACACCCTCATCACCGGCGAGCAGGGTTCCCGTGGGACGAGCGCCGCGATGTTGAGGGATGTGCTCGAAATCTTCCCGGACTGAGGGTTTTCAGCCGAGCGACTTCATGAGCCGCTCCAGCAGCGGCTCCACCAGGTCCTGCCCGCGCAGCTGTGAGCGCCAGCGGTGCGGGATGCCCTCGAGGCCGAAGATGAGCCCCGCGATGCCGCCCGCCACGCAGGCCGTGGTGTCCGTGTCGTGGCCCAGCCGGATGGCGGATTTGACGACCTCTTCGTACGTCTTGCCGTTCGCCACGCAGGCCCGGGCGGAGCGCAGGCAGTCCACGACGTAGCCGCCACCCGTTCCCGGTGCCGGGTCGTCCGGGCGGATGTGGGCCTCCAATTCCTCCCGCTGGGGAAAGCCTTCCACGTACAGGTCGCGGAACGTGGCCACGGCTTCGGCCCAGGGGTCCGCCGCGCCTTGGAGGATGCGCCGGGCCCAGAGGCAATACAGCGCACAGCACACCTGGGCGCGCACGTGGCCATGTGTCACGCGCGACTGCGCCATGGCATCCGAGACGAGCGCCGCGTCCTTGCCCTGGTGCCACAGGGCCAATGGCAACACCCGCATCAGTGAGCCATTGCCGTTGTCCATGGTGCCATTGGGGCCAGCGAGCATCGCGGGCGTGCCGTCGCGCAGCCGTCGCAGGGCCGTACTGGTCTGGATGCCCACGTCGAACACGTCGCCGTCCACGGCGAGGTAGCCCCAGTCCTGCCAGTTCACCAGCCGCCGGCCCAGGTCCTCGCAGTCGAGCCGCTTCTGATACGTCAAGGAATCCAGCAGGCACAGCGCATGGGCGCCGTCATCCGACCAGGTGCCCGGGGGGACTCGGTCATGCGCGCGGTCGAACCCTGGCGGTGGGTCGTATTCGATGGCCTCGGGAGGAGGAATCGTCTCCGGCCGGTGGAACTCATAGGGGACGCCCAATGCGTCACCAATGAGCAACCCATACAGTCCTCCCGCGATGCGTTCAGCGCGTTGCACCATGTCCCCAACCTCCCAGGTCCGTGCCCGCGCACGATAGTGTCTCAAGTACACCATCCTTGTAAAGGCTGACGGCTCGCGCGGTGTTCACGGTTCATGCGAAGCTCTCGCGCCAATCCCCGCTCCCATGAGAGGCGCTCCAGATGCGTCGACTCCCCCTGCTGCTTGCTTTGGGTCTGTCTGTCCTGGCCGCCTGCTCCACCGTGGAGCCAGAGTCGGCCGAGCCGCCCGAGACGCCGACGGAAGCCTCGCGGACCCAATCGCTGGGCATGGAGGCGCAGTTCACCGTCGACGTGGCGTGGGATGGCGCGACGAAGTGCGGCGGCTGCGGCAACCCGTCCTATGCCTGCTCGGACAACACGGGGAACTGGAACGACGGGAAGAAGAGCTTCAAGGACCCCCTTCCTCCCGGCTGGGTGGTGAAGGAGGTCCGGGTTCAGTCCCTGGGCCGAGGCTACTGGGGCGGCCTCACGACGGTCCTGCTGAACGACCTGAAGGTGGGGACCTTCAACACGTTTCCCTCGCCCGGGTCCGAATGCGGCGTCTGCTCGATACAGGAGGTCGCCTCCAAGGCGCCTGATCAATCAGGGCTGCCCGGCTACCTCTACGGTGACAACAACACCCTCACGCTGAAGCCCGACCTGATCAACTGCTTTTCCGCCGCCCGGATCCAGCTGCTGGCGGGACGTCCGGTGCTCAAGTACGGACCGGGCAGTCTGTCCTTCGGCTCGGTCGCGCTGAACAGCTCCGCGTCCCGGAAGGTGACGCTGACCAATGATGGCGCCGCCCCCCTCGTCATTCGCACCATCAGCGTCCCCCGTCCCTTCACGCTGACGTCCGGGAGCCCTCCCTTCACGCTCAAGGTGGGCGCCAGCCTGGACTTGAACGTGACGTTCACCCCCACGCACGAACGCACCGACTCCGGGATCATGTCCATCCAGAGCAGCGACCCGGACCAGCCCAAGGTGACGATCCAGCTCGAGGGGACAGGCGGCCCCGCGAAGGTCCAGCTCACTCCGGCCGCGCTCGCGTTCGGCGCCGTGAAGGTGGGCACGACCCAGAGCCTCCCCCTTCAGGTGAAGAACCTTGGGAACCAGCCGCTCACGATCGCCTCGGTCCAGACCCAGCCCCCCTTCTCCGTCAGCGGTCTTCCCGTGGGCGGCACCACGTTGCCCGCGTCCGGCGGCGTCCTCACGCTCTCGGTGTCCTTCACGGCGACCGCCGGAGAGGTGCTCCAGTCGCTGCGCATCCAGGCCCAGGGGGCCATCACTCCGCTCGCGGAGGTCGCGTTGCATGGCACGGGCATCGAGCCCGCCATCGCCGTGGCCGCGACCGCGCTGGACTTCGGGGTGCATACCGCCGGCGTCCCTCCGGTCCGCAAGACGCTCACGGTGAGCAACACGGGCCAGGCGGACCTGGTCCTCACCGCCTTCGACGTGGAGGCGCCCTTCACGGTGGAGGCCGGCCTGCCGTTGACCCTCCCGGCCTGGGGACAGAAGGACCTGCCAGTGGTCTTCGCTCCCGGAGTGGAGCGGGCCACGAAGGACCTCATCCTGCGGAGCAACGACCCGAAGACTCCCGCGCTCAAGGTGTCCCTCACGGGCACCGGCGTGGAGGTCCCAGCGCTCCAGGTGACCGGGCCTGATGGCGGCATGGCGCTGGCGTTCGGCTCGCAGGAGGTCAGCTCCGTGAGCGTGCCCCAGACGCTGACGCTGAAGAACGTGGGCGCGGGGACGCTCGTGGTGGAGCCCGTCGAGCCGCCCACGGGCTTCGCCGTGACGCCCAAGCAGCGGCTCAGCCTGGCGCCCGGAGCCACGACGCAGCTCCAGGTGACCTTCGAACCTCCGCACACCGCCCAGTTCACGCAGGAGCTGCGGCTGAGCGCGGACGGTCCTGGAGGCTCGACCCAGGTCGTGCCACTCAGCGGTCTGGGGGTTGAGGGCAAGGTGACCGCCACTCCCGCCGCGCTGTCCTTCTCCCGCACGGAGGTGGGCCAGGGCAGCAAGGCGGTGCAGGTGACGATCGTCAACACGGGGACGGACACCCTCACCATCAGCACCCTCGCGGTGGCAGGGCCGTTCTCGGTGGTGCCCCCGAAGCTCCCCATGGAGCTCACGCCGCGCGACGCCTTCACGATGAACGTCACGTTCAACCCGCTCGAGAACGGCCTCGTGTCCGGCGCGCTCCGGCTGTTCTCGACCGCGCCGTCGTCGCCCACGGTGGTGAAGCTGGAGGGAGAGGGGCTTCAGGCCATCGCCCAGATGGCGAGCGACGTGATGGAGTTCGGAGGCCAGCGGGTGGGCGGTCTGAGCGCTCCACGGGAGCTCACCCTGTACAACACGGGGAGCGAGTCGCTGAACGTGGCCGCGGTGAACATGAGCGGTCCGTTCCTGATCTCCGGATTGAACGTGGGCACCAGCGTGCCGCCGCAAGGCAGCCGCACGTTCCAGGTCAACTACAAGCCCACGGTGGCCACCGCGGAGAACGGCGTGCTGGAGGTCCAGAGCAACGCGCCGCGCGCCGCCCAGGTGACGCTGCGGGGCACGGGGACCACGGCATCCATCGAGGCCTCCGTGACGGCGCTGACCTTCGGTGCCCAGTTCCTGGGCGCGGCCGAGCAGCGCCTCGTGGAGCTGCGCAACACCGGCACGAGTCCCATCACGATCACAGGGGTGGATCCGGTGGATGGGTTCTCCGTGTCGGGGCTGCCGCTGCCACATCAACTGGAGGCGGGAACGAGCCACGCGTTCTCCGTGGTGTTCGAGCCGCCACGGACGGGGGATTACGCCGGGTCGCTCGGCGTGCGGCACGATGCGTCCGCGACGCCGCTGATGGTGTCGGTGCAGGGGGCGGGTGTGGCGCAGGCGTTGACGGTGACGCCCGGGGCCATCGCATTCGGCAACCAGCGGGTGGAAGTCACCAGCCCGCCCGTGACGCTGGACCTCGTCAACACGGGCAACGTGCCCGTGACGGTGCAGGTGACGTCTTCCAGCGCGGTGTTCCAGGTGGACACGCGAGCACTGAGCGAAGCCATTCCGGCGGGAGGCCGGGCCTCGGTGCCGGTGTCCTTCCATCCGACGAGCGCGGGCGCGGTGCGCGGAGAGGTCCGCGTGGTGCCGAGCGGGGGCGGACTGGGACCGACGGTCGTCCCCGTGGAGGGCATTGGCGAGGCCGTCAGCGTGAAGGGCAGCGGCTGCAACGTGGGTGGGGCCGCCGGTGCCTGGATGCTGGCGGCGTGGCTGCTGGTCCTGCGCAGGCGACGGGCCCGTTAGGCCCCTGCCGGACCCGGTTCTCAAAAACCTGTCCGACAGTCGGACAGGTTTTGACGGCACGCCACCGGAGGGGCGTCCCCCATTGATTCAGGGGGCAGGAGGCACGGGGATGGAGCGGGCAGAAGTGGGCTCGCCCAGGATCAACAGCAGCTCCGCGCGGCGGTTCTCACCCCGGCCTGCTTGGGTCCCATTGGAGCCTGCGGGCCGGCGCGCACCGAGCCCCCGGGCTTCCAGCCGGTGCGCGGGGACGCCCTTGCGCACGAGGTAGTCCCGCACGGCCTCCGCGCGGGCCAGGGAAAGACGCTGGTTGGAGGTGGAGGAGCCTTCCGCGTCGGTGTGTCCTTCGATGACGACGCGCTCCACCTCCGGATGCTCCAGCAGCACCCGCGCCACCCGATCCAGCACGCGCGAGCGGCCCGGCAGTGTCGTCGCGCCGACCTCGAAGAAGACCTGACCATGGAGGACGAGGCGTTCACGGGTCAGGGTGACGAGCGGATCGTTCGCCTCCGGGCAGCCGCCGTGCTCGCGGGTCCCCTTCTCGTGGATGCAGGCGTCCAGCACGTCCACGACACCGTCGCCGTCCGTGTCTGTGTCGGTGACTGGCACGTCCTTGGTGGGCTCGGGAGGTGGAGGTTCGGAGGGCGTGGGTTCGGGCTCGAGCTGGGGTTCGACGGGAGCCCGTGGCAGGCCCTGGACGAGTTCGTAGACGATGTCCTCCGGGGGCGGAGGCGGTGCCTTGTCGAAGAGCAGGGCGAGCCCAGCGAGGACCCGGTAGCGGGGCGACCCAGGCTCGGTCCCCAGGCCCACTCCGCCCATGGCGAAGAACTCCCAGGGTCGCGCGGGTGCGTAGCGAAGGCCACCCATCAGTTCCCCACTGGTGCGCTGCTGCCGCCAGGAGTACGCGCCGAACGCGGACACCTCCGCGCGAAGTGCGTAGCCCACCGTGAGCCCCACACCGGCCCGAAGCTCGTTGCCCACGCCGTTGAGGCTGTCCACGCCAGAGTCCGTCGAGACGGCACGACGCAGGAGCACGCCCAGTTCCAGCGCCGGAGCCACGGGCCCCCAGCGCTTGCCCATCATGATCCGTCCCTGACCGCGGACACCCTGATCACGAGCCAGCGCACCCGAACCACCCACGGGCAGACGCACGTCCAGGTCGAGCGCCAGGTGGAACGCCTCGGGAGCGGAGGTCCCCAGCAATCCCAGCCGGGCCGCGATCCGTGGCGCGCCCAGCCCACTGCGCGACGGAGAGGCGATGGACAGCACGGTGCTCAGGTCCGCGCCGCTCTGGTGGATGACACCGGGAAGCTGGGCCTGAAGCTCCAGCCAGGGCAGCACGCCAACGGCCAGGGACAGCACGCCGGTGGTCCGGGACAGGACGAGCGGGTATTCGTCCGCCCCGTTCACGATGGACAGGGGGGCGCGTTGGTAGTGCGCCAGCACGGAGATGCGCAGCGCGCCAGGAGCCAGCAGTTCACCGTTTCCGAGCGCCACGGGCCCCAGGCCCGGGTTCGGGTCCAGGCGCTCCAGGGAGAACGTAGGCAGGGGCGTGGCGTCCTGGGCACGCGCGGGGGATGCGAGCAGCAGCAGTCCCAGCGCGGCCCCGCCCACTGCGCATCGGTGCAAGGCCGGACCCATGCGCGCATCTTCCGCCAGGTCCCGCCCGGGGCGAAGGGGAATGGCGGTTAGACTCGTCCGCAACGACACGGGGTGAGTGGATGCCCAAGAGCGACGAAGAGTTCCTGGCGCGGTTCCCTCCGGGAAGCCCAGAGGAGCAGTATTACGCAACCCTGCTGAGAGTCGTCCGGAGCATTCCCTTCCCGATGACCGAGGCCGCAGGCTTCGCGCTGTTGAGACTGCTGGATGTAGATTGGATGGTGAACAGCCCCAAACCCAACTCCAGCCCATGATCAGACCGGGGATGACACGCCCGGCTCGGGCTATTTTCGCGCTTCGCTCGCGGCCAGTGCATCCCATCGCTGCTCGACGAGATGAATGTCTTGTCGGGTCTCACGCGCTTCAATCCATTGGCCCTGGGATTGTGGGTTGGCGCGGAACTGCCGCAGCTCTTCCGTGGTCAGTGGGAGCAACACCCAAAGCTCTACACGGCGAGTGGGTTCCGGCTGCAGGTGGCCGAACGGCCAGAACATGACCGCGGGAATCCCCTGCATCGGTGAGGGCAGGACAAACCGGTCGAACGCACGGAAGGGCCGAGCAGCGTCGTGGGCGTGGAAGCTCTGACCTGCCCATGCGAGCACATTGCTTGCCCAGGCACCCAACCGCCCTGCGTGCACCACCAACTCGACGTGGGTGTTCTGGTCTTCTGGGCTTCCACCCGGCTGAGCCGCATCACTCACGCCGTTGGTCATCGCGTAGCACTCACCGCCGAGGAAGAAGTGCTCCTGCGCGACGTGGTGCTCGCCACGAGGGACATGGTAGTGGGAATGAGGTCCGATCAGCGCAGCCAGCGCGCGCTTGCGTCCCACGCACGCCCGGCTGCGAGCCGTCGCCTCGACCCCGGGCACGGGTTTCGTGGGCTGGAGCCAGAGCGCGCCAGAGAGCTCCGCCTCGACCCTGAACTCGCCGGTCGCCGACCCGAGCACAGTGCCCAGAGGCAACGGCCCCTTCGAAATCATCGCGTGCATGACCGCGTAGGCGGTTGACTCAAAGACTTCCTTTCGTGACGGGTCCATGGGCATCGCAATCTCAGGCAACCCGAAACCGCCAAGGCCCGAGCTCTCGATCCACCCGGAAGCACGAGCCAGGTGATACGACCAGAGGGGACCGGGGTTCAATTTCTCGGTGTAGCCTTTTGCATCATCAACGAAGGCGCCGATGGGGAAGGCCATGTAGCCGGCCAGGGGCTGAATCACGGCGGTCACCAGCGCGGCGAGCTTGCACACCATCGCGGTGAGCTGCAGATAGCGATCCGAGGTGAGGGATTCGCTCGCCCCCTTGAAGCCCAGCAAGGACAGGAGCTTCGGCGAAGTGTTCCGGCCAAGCCAGGCTTCGTGTGGCGCAAGGAACTCCACGCTCGTCGCACCAATGGGCGCCGTGCTCGACGCGTAGGTCCAATCCAACCGGTCTGGAACCTGCGTGGCAGCGACCCGGACAAGGAAGAAATCAGAGATGCGGAGGGCCTGGCCTTCGCGTTTCGGATGGAACTCAGCGAGTGCCGCGGCGACAGCGTCGAGCCCCACCTGCGGGTGCAAGGGGAGAACAGCCCAAGTCAGCAATTGGCCACTCATTGGAAGGTACCTGGCGGAGGCGAGGAGTGCTCGCGGCCAGATAGCAAGGCGCAATCGTTCCGCCAAGAGCCGCACCTGGGACGCCGGACGCGGCGCGCGCATGACGGTCCAGGGCCTCGCCCTGGAAATCCCGGTTTGATAGTCTTGAACAATGACTCTCGACTCGTGCGGTGAACAGGTGTGCTCCGGGCATCATCCATTCCCCTCGGCGATGAGGGAGTGCCTGGAGTCTTTCTTCGACGCGGACCTCTCGACGGTGAGCGTCTGCCAGACGCCTGCGGTGGCGGCACTCGGGGCCCTGGCGTTCACCGTCGGGGAGCGTCTCTTCTTCGCCCCCGGGCGCTACGACGTCCGCGGCCATGCGGGCATCGAGCTTCTGGGGCATGAGCTTGCCCATGTGCTGCAACAGCGCGCGGGACGCGTGCCCGAAGCCCGTGCGCGCCTGTCCCTGGTCCACGACCCGCGCCTCGAAGCGGAGGCGGACGCGTTTGGCCGGCGACTGGCGGACTGGTGGGCGGCGCACCCGAGCGTCCACGCCAGTTTCGACGCGGGGCTTCCAACCCCCATCCAGACGGTTCCGGGAAGGTCCCTGGTCCCGGCTGTCCTCCAGGCCCGGCTCCCGGGACCGGTCGCCTTCGAGTTGTTCATGTACTACGCCAAGGCCTACCCCGGCCGGGACGACCTCCAGGGGACCTGCCGCAATGAGCATCAACGGCTCGTGATGAGTCACGACACCTTGCAGAGTGCCATTGACGAGGTCCACCGCCTCGTCGGTCTCCCGACCAGTCAGGACATGCCCCCTCCGGGATGGACGCCGACGTTCAACGACGACAGCCCCCCTCCTCCTCCGAGCGGCCCCCCCAGCCTGCTCAGCATCATGCAAGAGGAGGAGAGGAAGGTGTCACAGAAGCCCAAGAACAAAGCGCCCAAGTCCATGGCCGAGCGTCTCAGCACCACGTCGTTGACGTTCACAGCCCCTCCGCCCCCGAAGCTCATCAAGGTCGACCGGGTCAAACCCATCCTGGATCGCGTCGCGCAGTGGGATCACAAGAGCCAGGTCAGTAAGGAAGTGAGCCTGACACCGTCGGAGGTCGATGACCTCATGCAGCGGGCGCGTCAAATCACCACGACCAGCGGCAACAATTACAAATACGAGGTCCTCGACAACGGGGGCACGGAAGACAAGTACGAATACAAGCGGGTCATCAAAATCATCAATTGGTATGGCGGTCAGATCACGACAGGAATGACCGGAGGGCTCAAGAAGCCCACCTATCACGTGATCATCAAGAAGTAGGCGCCGTCGGACCTCCCTCTCCCAGGATGGACAGGGAGGCCCGAACCGTCTGACTACTTCCCCGCGCGCTGTGCCGCTTCCAGCGTGTTCTTCATCAGCATCGCAATGGTCATCGGGCCCACGCCACCCGGCACCGGCGTGATGAACGACGCGCGCTCCGCCGCGGCGGCGAACTCCACGTCGCCCACCAGCTTGCCGTCCGCCTTGCGGTTCATGCCCACGTCAATCACCACCGCGCCGGGCTTGATCCACGCGCCCTTCACCAGCTCCGGCACGCCCACCGCCACCACCAGGATGTCCGCCTGGGCCACCTCCGACGGCAGGTCGCTCTTGCGGTGACACACCGTCACCGTCGCGTCCTTCTGCAGCAGCATCAGCGCCTGCGGCTTGCCCACGATGTTGCTGCGGCCCACCACCACCGCGCGCTTGCCCGCCGGATTGCAGCCCACCTCCTCCAACAGCCGCATCACGCCATAGGGCGTGCACGCGCGCGTCGCCGGGCGGCCCAACAGCAGGTTGCCCGCGTTCATCGGGTGGAAGCCGTCCGCGTCCTTCTCCGGCTTCACCGCCGCGATGATGGCGTCCGCGTCGATGTGCTTGGGCAACGGCAGCTGCACCAGGATTCCGTGCACGGCCGGGTCCTCGTTGAGCCTGTGCACCAACGCCAGCAGCTCGGCTTGGGTGATGTTCTCATCCGGGTGGTGCTCCCAGGAGTTGAAGCCCACCTCCTCGGCGGCCTTCTTCTTGCCCGTCACGTAGATCTTGGACGCCGGGTCCTCACCCACGCGCACCACGGCGAGCCCCGGGGTGATGCCGCGCTCCGCCTTCAGGCGCGACACCTCCTCCTTGATCTCCGCCCGCACGCGCGCCGCCACTGCCTTGCCGTCAATCAACTGAGCCGTCATGCGCCCCACCTTATGCAAGACTGGCCCGGCACAAGGGAGCGAAGCGAAGGCATGGGCGCGGGAAAAGTTCTCGGGGCGATGTTGGGTCTCATGGCCGGCCTCCTCGTCGGCGGGCCCTGGGCCATCGTGCTCGGCCTCATCGTCGGCACGGGCCTGGGCCACTACTTCGACGAACAGCACGCCGCGCCCCCGGACTTCCCCGAAATCTTCAGCGACTTCCCCGCCGCCTTCGAGCCGCCTCCTGAACACTCCTCCCTCACCCAGGGCCCGGGCGAGTTCCCCATCGTCCAGGCCCCCGACGAGGATCCGCTCGACCGGGACATCACCGCCCTGTTCGTGGACGTCGCCCGCGCCGACGGCGAGATGCGCCGCGAGGAGGTCCGCGAGGTCCGCCGCTACTTCGAGGAGGTCCTCCACGCCGACGCCCACACCGTCCAGGCCGTGCGCCCACGGCGGAGGACGTGCCCAGGCTTGGCTACACGAAGCAGGTGGTGGAGGAGACGATGCGGCTGTACCCCGCGGGGGTCATCTTCAGTCGCACCGTGCAGGAGGACGACGTCATTGGCGGCT
>NZ_RAWL01000026.1:0-38388 GCF_003668885.1 Corallococcus sp. AB049A
GGCAGGGGGAGGTCGGCGGCGCGGTCCGCCAGCACTTCTTCCAGGAGCGGCAGCCACGCCAGGGCCTCTGGCCGCGCGGTGCCTCCGGCGAGCCTGCGCACGAAGGACGCCGTATCCAGCCCCACGCCCTGAAGCCGTTCATCGAAGGACGCGTCATCGCCCAGCGTGCTGCGGCGCCAGGCCTGGAGGCGCGCCTCGGCCTGCTGGAGCGCCGCGGTGGAAGGGTCCGCTCCCGTGGCCTCCCGTTCATGGAGGAAGGCAGCCCGCTCCCACGCACCCATCTTCGAGCCCTCTTGCATGCGCGCCCTGCACGTCCGGCGGGACGTGGAAAAAGACAGGCGCGAGAGCCGGAGCCCTCGCGCCTTGAATGCGACAGGACGACTCCGGGTGGGAGCCGCCCGTCACACCCAGTCCATCAGCACTGGGAGAACGTCAGGTTGGTGCAGATGTACTCACAGGAGTTGGTGGCGGTGAAGCCGATGTCGATCCGGCCGCCAACGACGTCCATCAGCTCGGTCTCGTTCAGCTCGTTCAGCGTCGCACCGGAGGGGTTCGCGGGCAGCTGGGCGCGCTGCTCGGCGGTGAGGCTCTCGCGGAACGACGGGTCCTTCCAGGCGCGGATGATCATGTCGGGGGTCATCATGGGGGGCCGCCTCCTTTTTGACGGCGAGCCAAGGGTAACTCGCGGACTCCAGCTGCTTCAAACATCTCCGGCATTTCCGTGTATCAATAGGTGATGCGGGCGTGAGTCGCGGACGCCCCAGCTTTCACTCGGCGCGTAGGGCGGGAGTGACGCTCAGGTGAAAAGCCAACTGCGGAGGTCCTTGTGTCCTGGCAACCTGTTTCAATGCCGCGCGAGCGGAAGACTCAGGGCTCATCTGTCCAGCCAGTATGAGAAACCATCGCTTCGCATCGCGCGTTCAAGGAACTCCGAGAACGAAGACGCAATGCGTTTCGTCTTGGGGAATGTCTCGTGCCACGCGTCGAACAACGGATACCGGCCGGACTCCTGCTGCGAGACGTCCAGGACGACGTAGTTGGTGTCCTGCATGTCCACGAGCGTGTATTGCGATGGGGCTCCGTGCGTATCGTCATCTCGCCCCATGATGGCCAGCCGGGCACGGCGTATCTCGGCCAGCGGGAGGATGCGGTAGCTCGCGTCGGGCTCGAGCTCGAAGAGCGTGCCGCCATCGGCGTGCAGGTAGAAGGCGCGCAGGTCCGCATCCAACTTCCAGCCGACGCGAGCCTCGAAGTCGGCGATCTGCTCGGCCGTCGCAGGTGGGCGGGAGAAGTGGCTGCGGGAGAACTCCTCCAGGAGTCTTTCCATGGACATGGCGGCGTCCTCAGTCAACGTAGGGCCGCGCTGGGCCCGGCGTCAGCCACTTTCCCCCTGGTGCATAGCAGGCGGGGTAAGCGCTGTTGAATTCAAGGTGTACGTCGGGCGGGACGGGCAGGACGTTGCCAGGAGCGAGCGGCGGACCTCCATGCAGCAAGTCGTAGATGTGGTGGCCGGGCCAACTGGTGCTGCCCGCCTTTGGCCAGTCACCATATTCACTGCTCCAGTCGCGCCGGAATGCCGTGCGACCACGCTCCCAGATTTTTCGTTGTGCCTCGCTGTCAGGCACGGTCGGGTAGTCGCAGCAGCAGTGGGTGATGGCGAGACGACCGCCGGCCTCCGCTGGCATGAGCAGGAAGCGGCCTTGCCAGTCACCCTTGATGTCGGCCAGCCACATGCAGCCCATGAGGGCATGGCCCTGGGCCGCGCACTTCGCCTCGCAGCGAGACAGGAAGTCAGCGCTGCATTGCCAGGGCCCGTAATAGATGGTCGTCCGGACCTGCCCTCCGTCCGGCGTCTTGACGATCGGGCTGACCCACATCGCTCGCGCAGGGCTTCCTCCCCCGCCGACCGTGGCCGAGCCACACCCCACCATGGCGAGGAGGGTGGCGAGGCTCGCGGTCCGGCGAAGGACGGGCGACCTGCTGGGTTCAAGCGCCATGCGGCTCAGTACGAGCCCCAGCGCGAAGGCAGCGGACCGCTCCACTGTGACTGGGTGCCCGGAGTCGCCAGCGGCGTACTGCCATTGATGCGCATGACGCTGGAGGCCTCGTTGAGGTCGGACCAGTTCACGGCGATGTTGCGGCAGTAGCGGTCTTTCGCGAACCCCGTGGTCAGGTCGTGGATGCAGGGCGTGGCATCCCAGACGCGGTCCGCCTGCAGCCGCTGGACCGCGGCGACGATGTTGGAGGGCATCTCCCCGGAGGCCCGGACGAAGGGAACGCCATCGACAGGCGCGCCCTTGGACGACAGCAACTCAAACACCTTGCCGGAATAGCTCAGCGTGCCCTGCATGCTGAAGTCCCAGGCACTGGCGCTGAAGGGTGACGTCTGCCCACACGAAGCCGGATTGCCGGGCGCGTCGGTGCAGGCGCCTCCGAGGTGCAGCACCAGCACGGCGCCCGTCTCCACCGTGTAGCCCTGGGGGAAGGTGAAGGCGAAATCGGAGTTGGTGAGCTCCCGGAGGGAGATGCCCGTCAGCGTCCCTCCGGAGACGGCCACCAGTTCGATGAGGTCCTGCGGGGCGTCGGGGTTGATCTCGGTGATACGCAGCGAGGCTTCCGGCGGCGCCCCACCGCCACCATCCACGGTGCCCGCATCCTGGCCACCCGCATCCGGAACGCCCGCGTCGTCAGAACCCGCGTCGGCGGTCCCGGCGTCCACGCCTGAATCACTGCCTGCGTCCACGACCCCCGCGTCCGGCGACGCGGCCTGAACACAGCGTTCCTCAACGCAAACGATATCGGGACCCCGGGCCGCACAATCCGCGGTTTCGGTGCACTCAGGATTGGAACAGGCGGCGGCGAGCGGGAGCAGGGCAAGGGCTGCGAATCGCGAACGAATCATATTGGAGACCAGGATGGGAGAAACGGCTGCGCCTTGAGCGCGGGTGCCGGAGTCGCGGCGGAACCGTAGACGTCGCTACGGCCCGCCGAAGTATCATGAGGCTCCGACATTGGAGCGTCTTGTCAGCGTCCGCGCGTCATGACGCCGCCCTGCTCCAGCAGGGTGAACAGCTCCACCAGCGCGCCCACGGGGAAGACGTAGCCATATTCGGCGTAGGCGGCATCGCGGATGTCCGCCACGGAGCGCTTGCCGTCGGCGTAGCTCGCGACGGCATCCGCCAGTTGGTAGAAGCGCAGCTCGCTCTCTCCCTGCTCCCGCAGCGCCGAGGCCGCGGCGTTCATCGCGGCGTTCACCGCGTCCACCCGGGCCTTGGACTCGGGGGACGCGCGGCGCTCCAGGTCGTCGAACGAGGCGAGCTCCTGGCCCTTCACCCGGCGCGGCACGAAGGCCCTCGCACGGCGCTCGGCTTCGTCAGGCGAGGGCTCCTTCAAGGACACCCCGCGCGCCTTGCCGTCCGCCTCCAGGCGCTTGAGGGCCTGGGACTCGGCGGTCTCCAGCGTCCGCACCATCGCCTTCACCGGCTCGGCGGGCGCTCCCAGGGCCAGGCAGGAGCGCAGGGCGTCGCGTTCACGCTGATAGCCAGCGCGCACCCCGGCGCGGGCCAGCCGGGCGAAGCCGGGCACCTGCGCGGCGGGCATGGCGGCCAGGTCCCGGCGGGCCCGGAACTCGTCCTCCGCCACGCGCCTCGCGCCGTGCACCGCCACCAGGCGCGAGAGCTCCAGGGCGCCCGGGCCTTCGGCCCAGGCGGCGACGGTGACGGAGGCCAGGCTCGCGAAGGCCGCGCGATGCAGCTGGGTGGGGTCCACGTTCTCCGGCCGGTCTCCGCTGGTGTGGTAGCCGTCGTCGGGCCACGTCGAGAAGGCGACGCCCGGAATGCCGTGGTCGTTGAAGAGCTGGTGATCCGAACCCCGGCTGTAGCGCTCCATGTGCGCATCCATCGGGTCCCGCGAACCGGTGACCGAGCCGATGCGGAAGTCCTTCCGCGTCGGGTAGGCCACGCTGTTGAAGCGGTTCATGAAGGCCACCGTGGACTCGGACACTGCGTTCACGAAGCTGCCGTTCCAGTCCGGGGTGTACGAGACGGAGAAGCGTGAGTGGGCGCGCGTCAGGCTGGCGCCGAGCATGTCGAAGTTGAACTGCGCCACCCGCCGCACCGGATCCGCGCCGTGGTGGGAGAACCACTCGCGGGTGCCCTCGAACTCCGGCAGCCACAGCACGCGCAGGGTCCGCACCGGCGGCGGCAGCACGCCCCGGCGGATGAGCGTGGTGTAAGTGCGCACCAGCTCCAGCAGCGTGGCGGATCCGGAGGCGTTGTCGTCGGACCCGGGCTTGTAGTGGTCCAGGTGCGCGGTGAGGACGACCTCCTCGCCCGCGCGCGTGCCGGGGATGACGCCGCTGACGATGCTGAGATGTCCCGTGGGCTCTTGCGTGGCGACGCTCACGTCCACCTTCACCGGGCCCTCCCGCAGCTGCGTGCGCAGCTCACGCCCCTGCCGGTCCGACACCATGAACAGGAAGGGCGTGCGCATGCCCTGCGGGATGAGGCTCCGGGGCACGGCGGCCCAGCCCACCTGATCCGGAAAGTCGCCTTCCATGCGGTGGGGCGCGTTCCAGGGCGGCGTTGAATACGAAGACACCACGCCCACGGCGCCGTGCTTCACCACGGCGTTGCGCAGCGTGGCCCCGAGGTGCCCGTGGCTGAGCGCCACCTTGCCCTTCAGGTCCTTGCCCGCGTAGTCGGCGTCCTGCGTGCCCAGGCCCACGTCGACCAGCTCCAGGTCCTTGCCCTCGAAGCTGCCGCTGCCCGACGCCAGGGACATGGGCAGGTCCGCGTAGGACGTCACCCGGTAGCGGTGGGGACCTGTCACCCACAGCTCGCCGTGCGTGGCCCGCCACTGGGGACCGTCCTTCATCGCTTCAATCTGGACGTCCTGGAGCCCCGCGGCCTCGGCGGCGGCCTTCGTCCACGCGGCCGCCTCCGAATAGCCGTCCACGCTGTCCCGCGCGAGCAGGGACAACCGCTGCACGCCGTCATGGATGCGGTCCCCCGAGCTCTCCTGGATGAGGGCGCGCACCACGTCGTCCCGGAGCACCAGGCCGGTGGTGGGAGAGATGGGGCCCAACGGGGACGCGGGCGCCTGGGCGGAGGCGCTGACGGAGGTGATCAGCGCGAGGAGGGCGAAGGGCAACGGGCGAAGGGACATAGTCCCCCCGTTCTACAGCGAACCCCCAGCGGACCGGGATTCCGTGCAGCGCGCTGCACAGATGCGTGGCCACTTGCACACCCGTAGGGTCCTCTCTCCACGGGCGCCGCCGGCATGTGCTGGCACATGGGTTGCTGAAGGGCCGTGCATGGTTGAGATCGTCTTGATGGTGGTGGCGGCTGTCGTCCTCCTGGGGCCCATCCTCTTCGTGGCGGGCATCGTCACGATGAGCAAGGGCAACAGCACTCGCGGTGGCCTGATGACGTTGCTGGGGGCCGTGACGATGGGGCTCGTGTTCTGGGCCTACAACGTCCTCGGCAACATGAACTTCTCGAAGGGCCGCGTGCTGCGTCTCAAGGGGCGCGCCCGCGTGGCCCGCCGGGCGCTGGGGGACGGCTGGGCGGACGACGCCGCTCCGGCGCTCGAAGGGCTCACGCCCTGGCAGCGGACGGTGCTGGGCGAGGCCTGGATGTACTCCGCGGGCATGGAGCACGCGTCGGTGCCGGCCTTCGCGAAGCTGTCGCTCAAGCTCTCCGCCCTGGGCGCCCCCTCGGAGTTGCTGGAGGCCTGCCACCTGGCGGCCCTGGACGAGGTCCGTCATGCCCGGCGGTGCTTCGCGCTCGCCCGGGCCTACTCGGGGCTGCCCTGGAGCGCGGGCGCGATTCCGGAGCTGGCGCAGGAGCGCCCCTCGCCTCCCAGCGCTGACGAAGGGGACGCCTGGTCCCGGCTGGTGCGTGGGTCCTTGCTGGATGGATGCCTGGGGGAAGGGCTGGCCGCCAGCGTCGCGGAGGAGGCGTCCCGGCGGGCCAGCGACCCTGTCGTGTCTGAAACCCTGGCGGTCATCGCCGAGGACGAGGCACGGCACGCGGAGCTGGCCTGGGACGTGATTGCCTTCGCGCTGGAGCGGGGCGGCGGCAAGGCGAAGCAGGCGCTGCGTGAGGCATTGGAGGCGCTGGAGACGCAGCGCACGCCCGCGCTCCCCAGCATCCCCGGCGTCGACGAGGCCTTCCTGGCGCGCAACGGTGTGCTGCCCCAGGCGGAGCTGGGACGGCTGATGGAGGAGTGCATCCAACAGACGCGTGAGCGGGCCATGGCCTTCACGCGTCAAGGGAGGACACCCGGTGTTTCATTCCGCTGGGATGGAGAACGCGCGCACCTTGTCCGGGGTGGAGCGTTCCGGTAGGACTCAACGCCCGGGGACCTCACGTCGTGCCGAATCGCTCAAAGACCATCCTCGTTGTCGATGATGAGCGGGACTTGAGGGAGACCCTCGCCGAGCTCCTGGAGATGGCTGGCTATCGCGTGGTGCAAGCCGCCAACGGCCTGGCGGCCCTGGAGCTGCTGGCGGCCGCTCCCATGCCGGGCATGGTGCTGCTCGACAAGATGATGCCGGTGATGGACGGGTACGAGTTCCTGCTCCACGTGCGCGACGATCCCAACTACCGGGAGCTGCCGGTGCTGATGATGACGGCCGACTCCGGCTTCCGTGCGCCACCGGAGACGCTGGGGCTTCTGTACAAGCCCCTGGACCTCGACAAGCTGCTGCGGCTCGTGGCCCAGCACTGTCCCCTGGGCTGATGCGCAGCGGTCAGCCCAGCGTCAGCAGCGCGCCGCAGACCATCATCCCCACGCCCACGACGAGCTTCCACGACAGCGGCTCTCCCAGCAGACCCCACGCCAGCACGAGCGTGAGGGCCAGGCTGAGCTTGTCGATGGGCGCCACCCGCGACGCGGGCGCCAGCTGGAGCGCCCGGAAGTAGGCCAGCCAGGACAGGCCCGTGGCCACGCCGGAGAGCGCGAGGAAGAGCAGCGTGCGGCGGCTGAGCGTGGGCAGCGCGGCTCCCTCTCCCCGGGCCAGCGCGATGGCCCAGGCGAAGACGAGCACCACCACGGTGCGCAGGGCGGTGGCGAGCGTGGACGGCACTCCCTCCACGCCCACCTTCCCAAGAATGGCGGTCAGCGCGGCGAAGCCCGCGGAGGCCAGCGCGTACATCCACCACGTCATGTGCGTGACTCCTCTGGCTTCAGCGCGGACGCGGAGCGCAGCAGGCCCGCGCCGCTCACGATGAGGATCCCGGTGAGCACCATCACCGCGCCCACGGCGAAGGACAGGTCCGCGTGCTCGTTCAGCACGAAGATGCCCGCGCTGACGCCGAACAGCGGCGTCATGAAGGAGAAGACCGACAGGTTGGACGCGAGGTAGCGGCGCAGGAGCCAGAACCAGGTGAGGTAGCTGGCGAAGCAGACGATGACGCCCTGGAAGAGCAGGCTCGCCCAGGCCACCGGCGCCATCGTGATGGGGCCGGCCTGGCCCGTGAGCAGGGCCACGGGCAAGAGCAGCGCGACGCCGCCCACCAGCTGGTACAGCAGGGTCTGCGTGGGCGGCGCGTCCGACAGCTTCGAGACGCGGATGGCCACGGTGGTGGCGCCCCAGGACAGGCCCGCGAGCAGCCCCATCGCGTCTCCCAGGAGCACCTCCGGGCTGAGGCCTCCCTGGAGCCAGCCGCCGCCAAAGGCCAGCGCGATGCCCGCGAAGGCCACGCCAATCCCCAGCCACTGCGTCCGCTTCAGCCGCTCCGAGGGCACCCACCAGTGCAGGCCCAGCGCGGAGAAGACGGGCGCCGTGTAGAGGAAGATGCCCATGTGCGAGGCGTGCGTGTGGCGCAGCCCCTCGCCCACGAAGAGGAACTCCAACGCGAAGAGCACGCCCACGAGCAGGCCGGGACGCCACGGGCCGTGTCGCAAGAGCCCGCGCTCGCCCCGGAACCAGCACAGCAGCGCCACCAGCAGCGCGGCCACGCCCGAGCGCAGCGCCATCTGCATCAGGTTCGGGACATGGGGCGCGGCCAGTTTGACGGCCACCTGCTGCAAGCCCCAGATGGCGCACAGCACGACCATGGTCGCGAAGGCGAAGCCGTCCGCGGGTTTCCGGTGAGAACTCATGACTTCATCCTGCGCATGGCGGGGCGGATGGATATAGCGAGATTCCGACAACCCATCCCGAGAAGCCGCCATGGCGAAGCAGCTGCAAGTTCCCTTCACCTCAAAGCTTCCACACCCCGTGTATTTCCGGGCAGTGAACCTGCCCGTGGCGGCCGCCTATCCCCGGCACCGCCACCCGTGGGGTGAGTTCGTCTACGCCTTCAGCGGGGTGATGGAGCTCAAGCTGGCGGGCAGCCACTACCTCGCTCCTCCGCAGTACGAAGTCCCTGATGGAGCACCTGCGTGAGCACACGCTGGCGCAGCCACGCACCAGCGCAGAGCGCCGGTTGTTCCGGGTGCTCATCGACCAGCTGGCGCTGGCGCCCGCCCATGGGAGCTACCTGCCCATGTCCGATGATCCGCTCCTCCAGCCGGTCCTCACGGCGCTGGAGCAGCACCCCGAGGACGAGCGCTCCCTGGCCGAGTGGGCCCGCGAGCTGCACACCACGGAGCGCACGCTGGAGCGGCGCTGCCAGCAGCACCTGGGGCTGTCGTTCAGCGAGTGGCGCCAGCGGCTGCGCGTCGTCAAGGCGCTCGCGATGCTGGAGCAGGGACACGCGGTGGAGGCCATCGCGCTGGACCTGGGCTACAGCAGCGCCTCCGCCTTCAT
The DNA here is from genome assembly GCF_003668885.1 of Corallococcus sp. AB049A. Taxonomy (NCBI): domain Bacteria; kingdom Pseudomonadati; phylum Myxococcota; class Myxococcia; order Myxococcales; family Myxococcaceae; genus Corallococcus; species Corallococcus sp. AB049A. The sequence continues at coordinate 8,759 of NZ_RAWL01000026.1, forward strand.
CGCGATGTTCCGGCGGATGACGGGCACCACGCCGGACAAGGTCCGGGGCCAGGCCTTCGTGGCGCCGTGAGCAGCGCTACGCGACAGGGTGGGGTCGTCCCGGACGGGATTGCCGAACAGCAGCTCCCGGGAGATGACGGGCGGCGGCTCCGCCAGCGCGGGCGCGGCCCACAGCATCAACACCCCTACCGCCTTTGCGCAGCCGCATCGAAGCGCTCCATCCATGGCCAAACGAAAGCCCAGCAACCCGGTGGGGTTGCTGGGCCTTGAACAGCGAGCTTCGCTGGGACTTCCCGGGGACTACCGGACGACGGTCACCGCGGTGTCATCGATGAAGAAGCTCGTCTGCAGCGACGAGTCCTCCGTGCCGTTGAAGTAGAGGCGGATGGTCTGGCCCTTGTACGCGGCCAGGTCGAACGTCCGCTGCACGTAGGCCGTGCCCTTGTCCAGGTTGCTGTACGTGGCCAGCGTCGCCAGCACCGTGCCCGCGCTGTTGCGCACCTGGACGGCCAGCTTGTCGTAGGCCGTGGAGGTCGTCGTCTCCGACGTGGTGATGCGCGCCCAGAACGTGAACGTGGCGCTGCACGCCGTGGCGGGGATGGTGATGTCCTGGTAGGCGAACTCGGTGCGCGTGGCGCCGTAGCCGTTCAGGTAGGCCTTGTACGTGCCCGTGCGCGGCGCGCTGCCGGACGTCGTGCCGTCGATGACGCCGGACGACGTCGTCCAGCCCGTGTTGCCGCTCTCGAAGCCCGCGTTGGCCAGGAGCTGCTCGGTGATGGAGCAGCTGCCCGTGCCGTTGTTCACCGTCACGGACACCGTGGAGGACGTGCCCACGTTGTTCGCCGCGTCATACGCCTTGGTGGTCAGCGTGTAGGCGCCGTTGGCGACCGACGTGGTGTTCCACGCGATGCTGTACGGCGCGGCCGTCGCCGTGCCCAGCAGCGTGCTGCCCGCGTAGAACTCCACGCGAGAGACGCCCACGTTGTCGGTGGCGCTGGCGCTCAGGCTCGCGGTGCCGCTCAGCGTGGCGCCGCCCGCGGGGGAGGTGATGGACGTGGTGGGCGGGGTGGTGTCGCTGCCGCCGCCGCCGGTGATGAAGAGCGTGTACAGCAGCCGGTTGGGCGAGCCCGTCCCGGGACTGGTGACCTTGTTCGGCGTGGCGTTGTTCACCAGCGCGTCGCGCACCTGCTGGGGCGTCGCGGTGGGGTTGGCGCTCAGGTAGAGCGCCGCGGCGCCGGCCACGTGCGGGGACGCCATGGACGTGCCGCTCATGGACGTGCTCGACGTGTTGCCGGAGTTGGACGCGGAGGTGATGCTGGAGCCCGGCGCGAAGATGTCCACGCAGGTGCCGTAGTTGGAGAACGACGAGCGCGCATCCGAGCTGGTGGTGGAGCCCACGGTGATGGCGTTGGGCGCGCGGGCCGGCGAGTAGTTGCAGGCGTTGGCGCTGTCGTTGCCGGCGGCGACCACCGTCGTGACGCCCGCGGCAATGAGCCGCTCGGTCGCGTCGTCGATGGCCTGGATGCCCACGTCGCCCAGGCTCATGTTGGCGACGGCGGGCTTGACGTGGTTGGCCGCCACCCAGTCAATGCCGCCAATGACCTGCGCGTCGTTGCCGTAGCCCGAGCAGTCCAGCACGCGCACGCCGTGCAGGGTGACCTTCTTCGCCACGCCCCAGGTCGTGCCGCCCACCGTGCCGGACACGTGCGTGCCGTGGCCGTGGCAGTCGGACGGGTCGCTGTCGTTGTCGATGAAGTCGTAGCCGTTGCCGATGCGGCCGGTGAACTCCGTGTGGGTCTGACGGATGCCGGTGTCGATGACGTACGCGTGCACGCCGGTGCCGTCGACGTTGTAGGTGTACGAGCTGTTGCGCGGCAGGTCGCGCTGGTCGATGCGGTCAATGCCCCAGGTCGCGCCGGTCTGCGTCGCGGACACGTGGATGAGGCCGTTCTCCTGCACGTACGCCACGCGGGGGTCGGACAGCAGGCGCTGGGCCTCGGCCTCGGTCATGTTCGCGAGGAAGCCCTGGATGCTGTGCTCGAAGGTGCGCAGCACGCGGCCACCGCCCAGGGACGTCAGCTCCCGGGCCACGTTCGCCGCGCCCTGCTGACGGACCTCCTGCGCGGAGTCGCGCAGGACGACGATGTACTCGTTGGGGATGGCCCGCTCGCGGCGGATCATCTGCGCCGTGTGACCGAACTGCTCGCCGTCGGACTCCTGCGCCTCCGGCATCGGGCCGCACGCCGCGGCCAGCAGGGAGATGGCACTCACCGCCTGGGTCAGTTTCAGTTTCATTCGGCCTCTCGAGAACGTGCGGGCTCCGGGACGGAAGCCCTCGCACAAGCCGTGAAACTATATTTCCGGGAATATGCGGTCAATGCGGCTTGGGCAGGGTTGTCCGGTCCAGGTCGTCGCGGGTGGCTTCGTAATGCCTCGTCCTTTACATTGAGCGAACGTTCACTCAATCATGCGGGGCATGCCTCGTAACGCTGACGCCAACGCCGCCCTCCGGGAGAAGACGCGGGAGCGCGTGCTCCAGGCCGCGGTGCGGCTCTTCTCCCGGCACGGCTTCGATGGGACGAGTGTCCGCGCGCTCGCGCAGGAGGCGGACATCGCGGTGGGGCTGCTCTATTCGCACTTCGATTCGAAGGAGGCGGTGCTCTCCGCGCTGATGCGGTCGTCGATGCTGGACGTCGCCCGGACGCTGGAGGCCGCGGACAGGGAACCCACCGCGCGCGGCTTCGTCACGGTGCTGCTCACGTCCGCCGTGGAGATGCTGGACGCGCACCGGGACCTCTGGCGGCTGAGCCAGGGCCTGCGTCACCAGCCGGAAGTCCTGGCGCGCTTGAAGCTGCCGCTGGAGCAATTTCTGGGCGCCACGCACCAGCGGCTGACGCAGGCGCTCGCGGAGCGCGGTGTGCCGGACGCGGACATCGAGGCGCGGGTGCTCTTCGCCGCCGTGGAAGGCGTCTCCCAGCAGTACGTGCAGCACGAAGGGGACTACCCCGCGGCGGCGGTGATCCAGGCCGTGGCCCGGCGGTGGCCTGGGGTGACTCGCAAGCGAAAGGCAGACACGCGATGAAACGGCTCAAGGTTCCCGGCGGTGAGATGGCGTGGTTCGAGGAAGGCCAGGGCACCCCGGTGGTGCTGGTGCACGGGACGCCGTCGTCCTCGCGCGAATGGCGCGACGTGGCCCGCCGGCTCACGCCGTCCTACCGCGTGCTCGCTCCAGACCACCTGGGCTTCGGGGACAGCGAGCGGCCCTCGGACTGGCGCACCTATTCACTGCCCTGGCACGTGGAGAACCTGCGCGCGTGGTTCGACCAGCTGTCGCTGGGGCCGTTCCACCTGGTGGTGCATGACTTCGGCGGGCCCATCGCGCTGCCGCTCGCCATCGCGGCGCCGGAGCGGGTGCTGAGCCTCACCGTGGTGCAGAGCTGGCTGTGGGACCTGAAGGGCCCCAACGTCGACAACGCGCTGATGCGGTGGCTGTACCTGTCCTGGAACTTCTCCGCGCGGACGCTGGTGAAGATGTCCTGGGGACGCCGCACGAAGCTGACGCGCGAGCTGCACCAGTCGTTCATGTCCCAGTTCCCGGACCGGGCGTCACGGATGGGCACCTGGGGCTTCGCGCGCTCCATCTCCCACGAAGGCCCGTGGATGGAGGAGCAGGGGAAGGGCCTGGGCAGGCTTGCGGATGTGCCGTCGCTCGTCGTCTGGGGCAGGGCGGACAAGGTCGTCAAGCCCGAGCACCTGTCCCGCTGGAAGCAGGCCCTGCCCCGGGCGCGCGTGCTGGAGCTGGAGGACGTGGGGCACTTCCCGCAGCTGGAAGCCCCTGACGCCCTGGGTGACGCGCTCCGTGAGCACCTGGCTATCGTTTGAGCCGGGAGCCCAGGCTCACTTCCGGTTCGCGCAGAAAGGGGCGTCGAAGGTTCCCGACAACTCCGTCGTCATCCCGTCGGACTTTCCCCGGACCTGGACCTCGAAGCTTCCCACGAGCCGGTCCGTCGTCGCGGTCGTCAGCTGGATGCTCCCGCTGGTGGCCACCGCGAGTGTCTCCGTCTCTCCGTCCGCGAGCCGCTGCTGGACCTGGACGAACCCGGGGCCGGTCTCGCTGCCGACCTCGAAGGTCCCTTCCGCGGGAGGGCCGAGGACCGAGACCATCACGAAGCGGGACGGCGGAAGGACATAGCCGGCGTCCGCGGGGGTCGTGCAGAGCCCGGAGAAGTCGCTGTCGGACAGGAGGGCAATCGTGAAAGAGGTCCCGCCGTCGGGGCTGCGCGGCAGGAGCTCGCCGGACCAGCTCACCGGAAAGGCCTTGTCTCCCTTCAAGGACCCCGCGCCCTCCGTCTGTTCCGACTTGGAGTCACAGGCAGAAAGGCAGAGCAGTCCGATGACGGGAAGGAGGTTCAAGCGCATGGGGTGTCCTCGATGAGTGAGCCGGGTTTTCTGGGGAGCCTATGCGAGCAGTGGGAATGCAGCACTCTGTCTCACGGTGCACCGGAGACAGGCGGGGAGCGGATTTCGCGGCGCGTCGCGATGAGGAACAGCCGCGGGAAGGGCAGCAGGACCGTGCCGTCGGGCAGGGCAGGGTAGGCGCGCGCGATCGCTGATTGATAGCGGGCGAGGAAGTCTGTCTTTTCGCCCGCGTCGAGCGGTTCGAGGAAGGGCCGGAGCCCCGAGCCCTTGAACCACTCCACCACCGCCGAAGCGCCGCCGGTCAGCGGGTGGAAGTACGTCGTGCGCCAGAGGTCCACCGTGGCACCGGCCTCGCGCAGCACGCGGTAATACCAGCTGGCATCCTGTCGTTCGGTCCGGGCGTTCGCGGCCCCCTTCAGCTTGTCCGCCCAGGGACCCTCGCTGGCCGTGTCGCGCATCAGCCGGTGCGACGGCTCGTCCAGGTTGTCCGGCATCTGCACGGCGAGGCTTCCCCCTGGCGTGAGCTTGTGGAGCAGCGCCGGCAGCAGGGTGGCGTGGTCCGGGACCCATTGCAGGACGGCATTGGCCAGGATGACGTCGTAGGGGCCGGGGTCGCTCCACGTCGCGATGTCTCCCGCGTCGAACCGGACGTCCGGCAGCCGCTGGCGCGCCGCGGTGAGCATGTCCGGGGAGCTGTCCATGCCGGTGACGGCGGCCGCCGGAAAGCGTGCGCGCAGCAGCTCCGTGGAGTTGCCCGGGCCGCAGCCGAGGTCCGCCGCGCGTTTCACTTCGGCCGTGGGAATCCGCGCGAGCAGGTCCCGGATGGGACGGTTCCGCTCGTCTTCGAATCGCGTGTACTGCGCCGCTGACCAGTCCATGGGCGTCCCCTTTCTTTATTCGGGAACCTACCGCGTCATGGCGGTGTCATGGGTTGTCCATGTCCTTGCGGGCATGCTCCCGCCCTTCGCGAATCGGTTAGCGTTCACTCATGCGCCTTTATCGTGCTTCCGCTGTCGTGTTGCTGATGGGGTTCCTCGCCTCGGGATGCAAACGGGACGCGGACACTCCGCCTCCCAAGGTCGCTGCTTCGATCGAGCTTCCGGCGCCCTTCCTCCAGGCGGGACTGGCGGCGCCCGTCACCGTCGCGGGACTGCCGGACACGGGCGAGGTGGACCTCGCGGAGCTGCGCGACTCCGTGGCGGATCCGAAGGTGCTCTCCGAAGCGGAGGTGGCGGCGCTTTCTCGTGAGGACGCCCGCCCCAGTCCGCCTCCTCCTGCGGCCGCCGCTCCGAGCCCGCGTCCCACCGAGGCCCCCGGACTGGGAGAGGCGGAGCTCCTGGACGCCCAGATGGGCGCGGAGATGGCGCGGCGCGAGAGGAATGTTCGCGAGGAGCGTGCGCAGCTTGAAGCAACGCGTTCCGCGCGAGCGCCTTCCGAGGACGCGGACGCCGAGGTGGAGGGCGGTGGCGCGGGAGGAGTCGTTGGGGGTGTCGTGGCCGGAATGTTCGGGGAGTCACCCCCATCGGCCGCGCCTCGTCCCATGTCGCAGGACCGCAATGCCATGATGCAGGTCATCAGGGGCAGCGGCAGTGGTGGCGGCGGAATCGCCCTGGGGGGACGCGCCGGCGCACCCGCGAAGAAGCAGGCCTCCAAGCCGGAGCCGGAGGCCCCCAAGCCCGTGCTGCCTCGCGTGGAGGCCGCGCCTCGCGCCGCCAAGGTGCTGGTGATGGGCGAGGACGGCCGCTACCAGCCCCTCAAGGCCCGCGCCGTGCGCGTCGTCACGTACATCCAGGGCTCCCGCGCGCGGACCGTGGTGGACCACCTGTTCGAGAACGACTCCGGCCGCAACCTCGAAGGCACGTTCTATTACCCGCTCCCCGGTGGGGCGACGGTGGCGGGCTTCGCGCTGTACTCGGGGGCGGTGGCGGTGGACACGCCCTCGCTGTTCCAGTCCTCGGACCTGCTGCCTCCCCTGGGCGATGACACGGCGGAGCCGGAGCGGCTTTCCGCTTCCGCGCCTCCGGCGGCGAAGGGCTCGAAGCGCGCGTGGGGTGACATCCAGGAGGCCCGCGTCGTGGAGCAGAAGCGCGCGCGGGAGGTGTACGAGGACGTCGTGCGCCGCAACGTGGACCCCGCGCTGCTCGAATGGTCGGGCGCGTCCACCTTCAGCGCTCGCGTGTTCCCCCTGCCGCCTCGCTCGCTCAAGCGTGTCGTCATCGCGTATGAGCAGACACTCCTCTTCGACGGAACGCGCCTGCGCTACACGTGGCCGCTGCCCCAGGACGCTGGAAAGGAATTGCGTGTCTCCGCTCGCGTCCACGTCGACCCCCGTCAGGCACTGGAGGTCGCGGTGCAGCCGGAGATGGGCGCGAAGGGCCGCAAGGTGGACGCCTGGCAGGTGTATGACTTTGCGAAGCTCACGGGGGACGGCGCGCTGGGCGTCGCGTTGAAGCCTCGCGGCGAGGACGCGGACGTGCTGGTGGGCTCGGACGGCGCGGGGCTTCCGGGCCGCGCCTTCCACGCGCGGGTGCGATTGCCAGAGCGGCTGACCTCCGGCGCGGAGGGGCCTCCCACGGGGCGCGCGGTGCTGGTGGTGGACACGTCGCTGTCCTCCGAGGACGGCAACGCCTGGGCCATCCAGGCGGCCACGCTGCGTGCGCTCCTGGAGAAGGACGCGACGCTGAAGGAGTACGCGGTGCTCCTCTTCGACGTGCGCCCGCGCTGGCTGCACGGGCCGGGCTTCCGAACGAACGACGCGGCACACCGCCAGGCGAGCTTCGCGGAGCTGGAGCGCGTCTATCTGGAGGGCGCGTCCCACGTGGACGGCGCGTTGGAGGAGCTGGACCGGGCCGGGCTGGAATGGCTCAAGCCGTCCTCGTCCGGGGAGCGCGTGACGGCCTTCCTGCTCTCCGACGGCAACATCACCTGGGGGCAGAGCCGCGTGGACGCGCTCCTGTCCCGGCACCCGTGCGTGGAGTCCCTGCGCTGGGTGACGTACCGCTTCGGCGAGGCGGCGGTGAACACGGAGCTGTTCGACGCGCTGGCCCGCTCCAGCGGTGGGCGCGTGGTGAGCGTGCTGTCCGCGGCGGAGGTGGACGCCGCGGCGAAGGCGCACCGCGCGGCGTCCGTGGTGCTGTCCCGCGTGTCCGTGGTGGGCGCGGACGTGAAGGACCTGGTCGTGGCGGGCCGGCCCCGGCTCGTCTTCCCCGGCCAGGAGCTGCAGGTCGCCGGCCGGCTGCCGGGGCAGGGCGACGCGGCGCTGGAGGTGGTGACCCAGGCGGGCACCGGGCCCGAGCGCGTGCTGCGCATCCCCCTGCCCAAGGACGTGGACAGCGCGTTCGCGCCCCGGGCCTGGGCGGAGCTCTTCGTGTCCCGGCTGGTGTCCCTGGATGACGAACGCCTGGACCGGATGGTCGTGGCGCTCAGCCAGCACTACCGGCTGGCCAACGCCCGCGCGTCCATGCTCGTGCTGGAGTCCGAGGGCGACTACACGCGCTACGCCGTGCGCGACGAGCAGGTGGACCTGGACAACCTGGAGTCGCTGCGGCGCCGGGAGGAGGACCAGCGCCGCGACAAGCTGCTGGGCATCGCGCTGGACGGCGTGCCCGCCGAAGGCCGCGCGGTGGTGGCCCGGCTCGCGGAAGAGAAGGGGATGCCCGCGCTCCTGCGCCGCCAGCCGCTGCGGGACGCGCCCTACGCGGGCGGTGACGAGCGCATCCAGGCGGAGCTGGCCTATCGCAAGGCGCGGCGGGAGAACCGGGACGACGTGATGATCTACGAGGCCGTGGCGCGCAGGCGGGCCTTCTCCGGGGACACGTGGGGCGCCGTGCGGGCGCTGTCGTCGCCCGTGGAGCTGCGGCCTCGCGACGCGGAGGCGCTGCGGCTGGTGGGGTACGGCCTGCTGGCGCTGGGGCAGTACCCGGCGGCGGCGGAGCTCTTCGAGCACGTGCGCCTCAACCGCCCCTTCGAGGCGCAGGCCTTCCTGGAGGAGGCGCTCGCGCTGGATGCGGCGGGCCGCTATTCGGAGGCCGCCCGCAACTACGAGATCGTCCTGGCGCGTCCCTGGAAGCGGCACGGCGAGGAGCTGCGCACGGTGGCGGGCTTCCACTACGCCCGGATGCTGGCGGGGCTGGAGCGTCAGCCCCGGCTCGCGCAGGCGGCGTCCGTCCTCCGGGAGCGGCGCGCCGGGCTTCAGGGCTTCAGGGGCGCGAAGGTGTTCGCGAACGCCACGCCCATCGACTACCAGCTCACCACGCACTGGAACTCGGACAACACGGACATCGACCTGTGGGTCATCGAGCCGGACGGGGAGAAGTGCTTCTACCAGCACAAGGAGACGAGGCTGGGCGGGCAGCTGTACTGGGACATCACGGACGGCCTGGGGCCGGAGCTGTACCACGCGCGCAAGGCGGCGCCGGGGCCGTACCACGTCGTGGTGCACTACTACGGCAAGCGGTCCGCGCGGGACGTGGTGCCCACCGCGCTGCTGCTCGTGAGCGACCGGAACGTCTTCACCGCCGAGGACATGGCCCAGCGGCGCTTCCAGGTGCGCATCCTGCCGGACACGAACTCGCGGCTGTTGTTGCGGCGCGAGGAGCTGGTGGCGTCGAAGGACCGCGTGTCCGCGCAGTCCTCACCGTGAGTCCCGCTGGCGCAGCCATGCGGTGATGGCTGCCTCGCAGGCGGCGCACCTCGAACCAGGTCGCGCGCCTGTCCAGGCTCGCGGCCACGTTCCTTGCGATGCGCGCGGGCATCTCCTGGCCCCGAGCGGCTTCACTTCAAGGGTGAGCGGTCGCGATGACCGCTCCAGCGGAGCGCCAGCTCATGGAGCGCAGACGACGCCCACACAGCCACCGGCGCCGTTGCCGCGCGCGACGTTGCCGCCTCCGTCGATGGCCGTGGGCGCGTGGATGCCCCAGCCGGTGTTGTTCTGGCAGACGTTGTTGGAGAGGGTGGGCGTGGCGCCCGGGAGGACGCGCAGGCCGTCGCCGCCGTTCGACGTGAAGCGGTTGCCGCGGACCGGGCCCTCCTGCGGAACGGGTTCGAAGTCCGGCAGGTTGTTCAGCGTCAGCCCGCCGCCGTTGTCCCGCCAGGTGTTGCCCCGGACGTCGAGCGTCTGGGCCGCCAGGCGCAGGCCCTCGCCATTGTTCATGACCCACGTGTTGCGCATCTGGAAGTCGAACGCCTGCCATTCGGGGTCCTCGGGCGTCCCGAAGGCGGTGTTGTTCGCGAGGATGGAGTTTTCGAACACCAGCTCGTAGCAATTGTCGAAGCGGCCGTTGCTCCACGTCAGGTCCGCCACGGAAGCGTTCTCCATGAACATGCTCGACCGGATGTGGATGCCGCCGGAGTAGCACCAGAGGGCGATCTCGTTCGACATGAAGGTCGAGCTGGAGATGCGCGTGTCGTGGAAGTCCACATACAGCGCCAACCCGTTCCGGGTGAATTGTGTCCCCCTGATGTCGATGGAGCCGCTCGTCGCGTCGAACTCGCTGCCGAAGCCCAGCGAGCTTCCGCTCACCCGCGAGTCCGTGAGCAGCAGCCCGCCACCGCCGAGCGTGTGGAAGATGGCGACGCCATTGCCGACGAGCGCGACCCGGTGCAGGTGCACGGTGGCGTTGTACGTGTACCCCCGGTTGAACCCCTGGATGGTGCCGTTGCGCACCGTGCTGTCGCGCTGTGAATCGATGCCCACCGTGTCGCCCGGTCCGCTGCCGGCCCGGCGCACCGTGTGGCCGCCCAGGTCGAGCACGACGCCCGGAGCCGCGATCGTCAGGGCGGGGATGGGCGTGCCCGCGCAGGTGAGGTCGCGCGTGAGCCGCGTGTTGCGGAACAGGACGTCGCCGCACCGGACGGCACGGGCCTCGAAGACTTCGGTCTCTTCCCGGGCGCCCGCCTTCGCGGTGGTGGCCGCGAGCAGCAGCAGGGCCAGGGGCCATGTCACGATTCCACCTTGAATGTGTCGCATGCTGACTTTCCCCCCTCACAGGAGGCCGTCCGCCCCCGAGCGGGGAGGCTGCTCACACCGGCCCTTGCGCCCCAGTCCGTCTGGCGGTGGCAGGCGACTGCGGGGAGAAGCACAGACCTACAGCGCCCCACGGGTTTGGGCTGTTGCTATCCTTCCAGTCCCTGCGACAGGAAGGACGGAGCACCATGACGAGGGCACCCGCCACCCGGACCGACTTGCGGGAGGCCTTGCGGCGCTTGGGCGTGGAGGAGGGCGACCTCGTGATGGTCCACGCCGGCCTGCGGAGCCTGGGGCCCGTCCTGGGCGGGGTGAACACCGTGGTGCAGGCGCTGCTCGACGCGGTGGGCCCCCGGGGCACGCTCATGGCGTACGTGGACTGGGAGATGGGCGTGGAGCCGGAGGACTTCGACGACCCGCGCCTGCGCGACGAGATCCCCACCTTCGACAAGCGCACCGCGCGCGCCATGCGCGACCACGGCATCCTCGCGGAGACGCTGAGGACCTGGCCCGGGGCCCTCCGGAGCGACCACCCGGACGCGGGCATGGTCGCCATCGGCCCTCGCGCGGAGTGGCTTTGCGCGGACCATCCCTTTCATTACGGCTACGGGCCCGGCTCGCCGCTGGCCCGGCTGGTGGAGGCGGAGGGCAAGGTGCTGATGCTCGGGGCGCCCCTGGAGACGCTCACGGTGCTGCACCACGCGGAGCACCTGGCGGACCTGCCCGGCAAGCGCGTGGTCCGCTACCAGCGGCCCCTCTTCGTCAACGGCGAGCGGCGCTGGGTGGACTTCGAGGAGTTCGACACCAGCGAGCCCGTGACGGACGCCCTGCGCGCGTCCAGCGTGGACCCCTTCACGCGCATTGGCGAGCAGTGCCTGGCGGAAGGGATTGGCCGCTCCGGAAGCGTCGCCCTGGCGCCGTCCCATCTCTTCGACGCGCGCCGGTTGGTCCGCCGGGGTGTCGCCTGGCTGGAGGCGTTCTTCCGCCAGGGATGACAGGTGGCTCAAGGGCAGCCGGAGCTGACCTCGAGCGCGTCGTAGGCCATCCAGCCGTTGCGGCGGGTGCCGGTGGCGGCGATGACGTAGCCGTAGATGAACTTCATGGTGCCGGACTGCTGGCGGTAGCGGCCGGCGCTGTCCTGCACCCAGAGCGGGATGTCGATGGAGGGCGCGCCCGAGTTCGTCGGCACGTCCAGGCGCTGGAACTTCGTGCCCGCGGGGAAGTGGTCCACCGCCACGCCGCCCAGGCCGAAGCCCGGCACGTTGAAGCAGAGGTTCGCCGAGCGCAGGCCGTTGGCGCGCACGAGCGGCAGGTAGTCCCCGGCGCGCTCGTGGGTCGCCGTGCTGTCGTAGACCACCTTCTTGAGCTCGAGGTTGGTGTCGTGCCAGTTGCGCACGGCGTAGCACGCCATCTTGCTCAGCCCGGAGCTCAGCGCGGAGACGTGGCCCACCTTCTCCTCGAAGGAGGTGCGGCCCAGGATGGCGGACATGGGCAGCCACCCGGCGCTGCCGTTGGACGTCGACGTCGCGAACGCGTGCAGCTCCCCGGCGAACGTGCGCGTCTGGCCGTAGTTGAAGAGCGAGCGCGTCCGGGTGGACGTGCCCACCACCGTGCCGTTGCCGTCGCGGATGGGCACGCCGGTGGTGATGCCCCAGGAGTCATCGTCGTCCGGGTCGTTGGTCTGCACGCGGTTGCCGCCGGAAGGCCGCAGCTTGCAGTTGTACGGGCTCTCCTCGCACACCGTCCCGTTCACGCCGGAGAACGCCGCCTGCCGCGTGGTGGCCAGGTCCTCCGCGGCCACCGTGTCCCCCTCGAACGCCTCGCCGCCACAGGCGACGGAGGCCAGCACCACCGTGCACAACACTGGCTTTCTGAAGTTCATGGTAAAAAATGGAAATCCGACATTGCCGGATTTGTCAAATGGCGTGGCCGGACCATTGCCGGGTGGACGGCATGGCCGGGATGCGTCGCGCACGCGCAGTGCGTTCAGGGCTGAGCGTGTGGCACCGGAACCCCGGGGCAGACGGGCGCGGCCACTGTCAGCGCCTCGTTCATGCCCAGCACGAGCCGCGGGCCCGCGAACGTCACCGAGCGCACGGGGGCCGGTGTCGGGTAGCGGCCGAGCTCCGAGAGGTCCTCCGCGCGCAGCGCCAGCACGCCCGACGGCACGGTGGAGATGGCCAGGTACGCCACCACGCCGTCGAAGGCGAGGATGCGTGAGACGTCCACCGGCGACGCCCGCTCCGCCAGGTTGACGTGGGCGCGGACGTTGATGCGCGTGCCCTCGCGCTCCAGCAGGTAGACCTCGCGGCCGTTCTCGATGACCAGGCCCCGGCCTCCCGCGAGCGCCATGGCCGTGAATTGATCCGTGCTCCCGGAGAGCTCACCGGTGGCCGTCCCGCCCTCGCCCGACCACGAGCGCCAGAGCAGCGGGATGCGCGCCGGCTTGTCCGGTGAGACGTAGCGCATCTCTCCCAGCAGCAGCTCGGAGCGCGTCCCGTCCACCGCGAGCGCGGAGCCCTTGCGCGTCTCCGGCGAGGAGGGATCCACCGTGACGGTCTCCTCGGAGGCCGGCGTGAGCTCCTGGCCCGTGCAGGCGGCGTCCAACGCGAAGCGCCGCAGCGTGAAGCCTCCCCCGGTGATGGGCGCCGCCTGGAAGAGCTGGCCCTTCGCGGAGGCCAGCACCGCCGGCCCGTTGGGGATGCGCACCTGCCCGTCCGGCTCCAGCAGTCCGTTCGCGCCCGTGCGCAGGCAGCTCAAGACGGCCTTGCCCGCCTCCTGGTGCACGTTGGCGCCCAACGCGGGCAGCGTCACCAGCTCACGCGTGGCCACCCCCGGACGCGCGGGGGCCAGGCGCAGCCGCTGCGTGTCCGCGGGCAGCGCCGTGCCACCCGACAGCACGGCGGGCGCCTGTGGATCCTCCACGCTCACGCGGTGCGAGCCGAAGGGCCCCACCGCCAGCAGCGAGCCGTCCGCCGCGGCCTGCACCCGTTCGAAGGAGCCGTGATGGACCCCGGTGCGGAAGCGCAGCGCGTCCGTGCCCTCCAGCGACACCACGCGGCGCCACGGCTGGAGCACGGCGTGCCGCCCCACGCCCGTGAGCTGGAAGGGGGAGAGCGTCAGCCCCACCTCTTCACTCTCGCGCAGGGGCAGCGTGGCCACCACGGACGACACGCCGCTGGCGTTGAGCGCGTGCCGCTCCACCACGTAGGCCCGCATGGGGCCGGTCAGCCGGACCCACTCCACCAGCAGCGAGTCCTGGAGGAAGACGAAGCCCACCGGCCGCTCCCAGCGGGAGGTGTCCTCCACGGGGAGGAAGGACTTCACCGGCGTGGGCGTCGCCGTCCCGGTCAGGTCGGACTGCCGGTACACCAGGATGCGGCCCATCTGCCCGTAACGGAGCAGCTCGTGCGCGACCACGTACGTGCCGTCCGAGCGCGCCTGGAACAGGGACAGGCTTGGCAGCAGCGTGGGCTGGACGACCGGCGCCTCCGGCCGCGACACGTCCACCTGCACCAGCCCGCGGGACGTGCCCGCCCAGAGCGTGAGGCCATCCGGCGACAGCGACAGCGAATTGCAGGTGCCAGGCAGTTGCAGGTTGTGTGTGTCGTCCGCCACCAGCACGTTGCCGGGGTCGATGCGGTAGGGCGTCACGAAGCTGCCGTTGCACAGCCAGAAGTGATCGCCCCGGCCCGTGCCCCCGAGGATGCTGTTGCTGCTGGGGTGCAGGGGCAGCCGGGCCAGCGACGTCAGGCGGTCGCCCTCCAGGCCCAGCAGCTCCAGCCGCTGCCGGCTGCCGGCCACGAGGACGCGGTCCGGGCCCAGCGGGATGAAGAAGGTGAGCATCCGGTCGGACCAGTCCGTGGCGCCGAAGAAGCGGTCCACCCGGATGTCCAGGGCCGCCTGCGCCACGCGTTGCAGTCCGTCCTCCGTCACGCGCACCAGCGACACGGACAGGCCGCTGCCGCCCAGCCGGTCTCCGAACACGAGGCGGTCGTCCGACACGAACTCCGCCAGGCCCTCCAGGGGCGCCGTGGAGCGCTCCGCGGGAGAGGCGCCATGGCTCCACGCCGTGCCGAACGTCTGGGGGGCGCTGGTCGTGGGCGAGCCCCCGCACACCCCGCTCACGCACTGGTCCTGCGTGGTGCACACGTCGCCGTCGTCACAGGCCGTGCCGTCCGGCGCCTTCGTCACGACACAGAGGCCGGCGTCGTCGCGGGACTCCACCGTGCACGGGTCGTCGTCCTCGCACGTCCCCGCGTCGCCGGGCGTCGTGCCCCCGTCCGGTGGCGGCAATCCGGCGTCACCGGAGCCCGCGTCCACGCTGCCCGCGTCCACGCTGCCCGCGTCCGGGCGTTCCTCCTGGGGGGCTCCCGAGCACGCCGCGAGGAGCACCGCCAGCACCACGCCCCGGACCGTCGACCACGCGGAAGACACCATGCACGCACCGTCCCGGGCGCAAGGCCCTGCTCCCTCCAGGTCATCCGCCGCCATCCGGTCGGGAGCACGAGCTCACGGAAACGGCATGTCTTGGGTTGCCTTGCTCGCGCGAACGGCCGGGCGCGCGTGCTGCTCGCGCCCGGCCGTGCACGGCGAGAAGGGGCTACTCGCGAACCGTCTGGGGGCAGCCGCGGCCGAAGTTGTTCAGCACGGTCTGGTAGTCACCGGTGTCCACGGTGCCGTTGCGGTTGAAGTCGGAGCCCGTGCCGGAGGGGACCTTGGTGCCGTACTCGGCCAGCACCTTCGTGCGGTCCGTCACGTTCACGCAGCCATCCAGGTTCGCGTCACCGGGGATCGGCGTGGCCTGGGCGGGCGGCGTGTTCTGCGTGATGGACGCGTAGCGGCCCTTGGTGGCCGTCGCCAGGCCGTTGAAGAAGGACACGTCGCTGGCGGCGGTGGCGCCGGCCAGGTAGGGCCCCATCACGGTCTTCGTCTCGTCTTCCGGTTCACGCGCCTGGGCGTCGCCCTGGAGGGGGACGAAGTCCTGGAAGAGGAAGTCGATGTCCGCGATGAGCGTGAGGCCCGGCGGGTAGGGGGGCGGGAAGAAGCCGCAGGGGCCCGAGGACGCGGCGCTGCCCGTGCATGCCTTGTTGCGGACCTTCTCCTGCCAGCTGCCCGCGGTCAGGTTGGGCCACACGCCCACGCTGAAGCCGCCGTAGCACTGGTCCAGGCTGGGGGTGGAGTTCTCATCGCCGTCCGTCACCAGGTAGATGCGCTTGGTGTGGAGCTGGTTGGGCAGGTAGTTGATGAGCGAGTCCACCGCGGCGCAGATGGAGCCCGCCAGCGGCGTGTTGCCGCCCAGGGTCACCGCGTTGACCGCGGCGCTGATCTGCGCCGGGGTCTTGTTGTCCGCGAAGCTGAACACCTGGGTGGGCCCGGTGTTCTCGAAGGTCCAGAACGCGTACTTCGTCGTCACGCTGGGGACGATCTGCAGATAGCCGTCGATGCGCGCCTTGGCCACCTGCAGGCGCGTGAGGCCGGGGACGGACGTGCCGCCCATGCTGCCCGTGCGGTCCAGCAGGATGAGGACGTGCTCGTCCGCCAGGGCCGCGCTGGAGCACAGGCCTCCGGCGAGCGCGAACGCCACGGCGGCCTGGGACAGGGAACGACGCTTCAGTTCAAGACGCATGGAACGACCTCCTGGGAATCAGGGAAAGGGACGGCCTTGCAGCGGTGAGAGCAGGCAGCGGGCGGGGCGTTACGGGCAGCCCTTGCCGTAGTTCTGAAGCACCAGGTTGCGGTCGTAGACGTCGATGCGGCCGCTGCCATCCAGGTCGTACGCGGGGTTGCCGGGCGGCACCGTCTGGCCGAAGGAGGCGTTGATGAGGTTCAGGTCCTCGTCGTTGATGCAGCCGTTGCCGTTCACGTCCCCCACCAGGATGACGCCGCCGTTCACGACCAGGCCGTAGTCCGCGTCCACCGCGGGCGTCTCCAGGTGGTTGTCCTGCACCACCTCGTCACCCAGCACCTCCACCTTCCACAGGCCGGCGGCCGGGTTCTGGAGGAAGACGTTCTCCACCGTGTCCACCTTGTTGGACGCGCCGCCGGAGGTGGAGAAGTTGCCCGCGGTGAGGCCGTTGTTGCCCCAGTAGACGGTGCCGTTGGGCGCCGTCACGCGCAGGGACAAGTCATTGATGCGCGCCTGGGCCGCGCCCACGGTGCCCATGGGGTCCGTGTAGGCCAGGGTGACGTTGAGCTCCGTCTGGCCGGTGGCGACCTTCACGCTGTACGTCTTCACGCCCAGCGGGCCCACCACGTCCGTCTCGTCGATGATGCTGGTGACGGGGGCGCGGTCCAGCAGGCGCTTCACGTCGGAGTTGCCCCAGCCCTGCTTGTAGCGGTCGATGTCCCCGTTGGCGCCGCCCGCGAGCCAGTTGTAGCGGTACGCGTGGTTGATCATCAGCGCCTTGGCGGTGGCCATCTGCGGGCGGCTGGTGAAGACGTCCGCCTTCTGTCCGTGGCCGGCCCACACGCCCTGGTGCCACATCTGGAACAGCAGGCCGAAGTGGCCCGCCGTCTGCGGCGTGGCGGAGCTGGTGCCGCCGAACTCCGTGTAGGCGGCATCGCCGTTGCCGTACGCGGAGCGGATGGAGTCGTAGAAGTACGACAGGTCCGGCTTGATGCGGCCGTCCGCCGCCGGCCCGATGCTGCCGGAGTTGCCCCAGCGGTCATCCGTGCGCGACAGGGTGTTGAGGTGCTGGAAGGCCCCCACGGAGACGATGTTCTTCGCCCAGGCCTGCGGGCGGGACTGGCGGCTGCCCGCGTTGCTCTGGGACTGCGTGCTGAGGATGGGGTGCTTGAAGAGGTAGTCGTCCACCTCAGCGGAGAGGGTGGTGTACGACGTCGTCAGGGTGCTGCCCACGCTGGAGGTCTGGAACACGGCGCGGTACGGGCCGGCCGGGTCGGTGAGCTCCTGGTTGATGGTGTAGCGGGACTTGGCCCCGCCGAACTGGGTGGACTCGCTGTAGAGGAAGAAGATGCCCTGGCCGCTGGGAATCATGCCGCGCGCGGCCGGGTCCACGCCCTGCGCGAAGTTGTTGCTGTAGCAGCTCGTGCCGTGGAGCGAGCCGGACGTGCCCGTGCTGTGGATGATGGGCGCGGTGGACCATTCCCGGTGCGTGGTGCGCAGCTCGGTGTCGAAGATTTCCCCGCGCACGCCCTGGCCCGTCCAGCCCTTGAGGGACTGCAAGGCATTGGCGCCGCCCAGCTCGCGGACGATGTCCATGTCCACCTCGCCGGGGCCACCCCAGCGGTCGATGAACTGCACCTCGTTGGCGCGGACCACCTGGGCCAGCTGGTCCTGGGTGAGCGTCGCTTCGATGCGCAGGCCGCCCGGCTCCACCAGGTCCACGGTGCCGCCCAGGGCGCGCACGCGCTGGACCAGGGCCTCCTGGCGCGCGGCGCCGCGCTCTCCGAGCATCAGCGAGTAGCGCTGCGCATCCGGCAGCCGGGCGGAGCGGCCCACCAGCGCGTCACGCAGCGCGGGTTCCAGGCGGTATTCGGGATGGTACGGGCCCACCCAGCGCACGTAGGGCAGGTCCGCCACGCGCTTGTGGGCGTCCTTGTCCATCTCCACGACGAAGGTGTGGTCGGTGAGGAAGCGCAGCACCTTGCCGCCTTCGCGTTCGATGGCGTCGCGGAAGGAGGGCAGGGGCGTGCCCAGGAACTGCACCAGGTGCAGCGTGTTGCCCGCGTCCGCGGCCAGCAGGTTGCCCGTCAGTCGGGGGCCACCCTGGAGCGGATCGAACGGGGCCTCCGCCAGACGCACCACGTATTCCGTGTCACGCACGCGGCCGAGCAGCTCCGAGCCGCGCGTATAGGCCATGAAGTCCCGGCGCGTGCCGTCCGGCTGCTGCTCCTTCCAGACGTGGAGCTGGAGGCCGGGCTCCGGAGCGGCGACGGTGCGCAGCGAGGACACGGGGCGCTCGGTGCGGTGGAAGACGAAGCCCGCGGCGGTGACGAGCGAGGAGACGCGGGCTCCGGCGTTGAGGCCCTTCTCCACGACGAGCTTCGCGGGGGCCGCGTCGGTGGCACGCGAGGAGGGTGGGGTTCCCCGGGAGGGAGGCGCCGCCAGGGCGCTCACGGGGAGCGCCAGGGCGCAGCCCAGGACAAAGGCAGACATCGGCCGCCAGGACGGGACGCGCCGGGAGAAAGACTTTCGCATGTGGGTGCTCCTTCAATGGCTCAGTGCTCGCACGCGTCCGCCCACGACGCGCTCCCCGCCCGCACCACGACTCCTGCTCTGCCCGGGAGGTCCCTCTCAGAGGGGACTCCGGACACGGCCGCGACCATCTGAAGAAAGACGCTCGAGTCGATGAAGGTCTGAAATATTTCTAAATCTGACGCTTGATGGCTGTCAATGGGTTCTCCGGTTTTACATTGATGACGTGAATTTGCGGGGCAGGCGCCTGTCGTTGTTTGTCTTGCTACGGGGAAGCCACGAGCCCGTCACCGTTGTCATGGTTCAAGAAAGCCGCGTTACGCTCCCGTGATGTCCAGGAGCGCGTGGTGGATCGCGGTGGTGGTGACGTGGCTGGTGGTGCCGGTCCAGGCGTGGGCCTGCTCGTGCATCCAAAGCCCAAAGGGGCTCGTTGGCACGTTGAAGGAGGCTCGGGACCAGGCCGGTTCCATCTATCTGGCGCGGGTGCGTGACTCGAAGTCCCCGTCCGAACGCTTCGCCACCGTGGATGTCCTGCAGACCTTCAAGGGCTCCATCCAGGCGGGTGACGTGTTGAAGCTCCCCTACGGAAGGGGTGGTGACTGCGTCCTGAGCCTGCCTCCAGGTCAGACCTGGTTGATCTATGCCGACGTCGACGGCCCGACCGAGGTCACGTCCTGCTCACGAACCCGGCGGGTGGACCCAGATGACAGTGAGTTGAAGTGGCTCCGCACGGGCGTCCTGCCGCCAGTGCCTGTGTCACTCCAACGTGAGATCGCGACCTGTGAGCTCTGCGAAATCAATGTCATGGCAGGACGCCTGCTGGTGCCTCCGGGCGTGCCTCCCGCCGGGAGTCCTTCGGGCTGGAACGGGGTCGCCGAGAGCCGGTGGAAGGCGGGCCAGCCGTTCTTCACGTACGCGGGGATGAACTCGGGCTCCGTGCTCGGGATCTCCCAGGAGGGGCGTGCCTTCGAGCTGACGGATACGTCGGATGGGGATCCGGTGCAAAGAGCCTGTCAGCGGAGGATCCAGCTCCGCTGGTGCAAGCGATTGGCATTCGAGAAGGAGAGCCGGTTCACGTCGGGGTTTCGCTGTGTGGACCCGGGGGAGCCCCAGGAGCTTTGTGACGAACGGCGTACCCGGAAGGCCGAGTGGCTTCCGATGGAACGGCTGCCCCATGGAGGCTGTCGCTGGTACAGGCCCGATGCGCCCACCTGCTACCTGTCCGAAGCCCGCTTCCCATTTCCCGCGGGCAGCCCGGCCCTGCCGGTCCTGGCCTGCCATGCGCTGTCACCCGGGCGGGACGGTGCCGCCTACACGTGTGAGGTGAAGCTGGCGCCGGAGCCGTGAGCCTTCAGTGCTCCGCTTCGTCGTCCTCGTTCAGGAGGCCGTGCTTGCGGAGCTTGTCGTGCAGCGTGGCGCGGCCGATGCCCAGCGCCCTCGCGGCTTCCGTGCGCTGACCCTTGGAGGCCGCGAGCGCGGCGAGGATGAGCTCCCGCTCGTGCGCGTCCAGCTTCTCGCGCAGGGTGGCTCCAGTGGGCGGGGATGCGGGTGTGCTGATGCCTCCGGGCAGCAGCTCCAGGTCCAGCGTGCCGTCGGGAGACAGCACCACGGCGCTCTCCAGGGCGTTCTCCAGCTCGCGCACGTTGCCGGGCCAGCTGTGGGCCGTCAGGCGCTCCAGGAGGGCGGGCGTCAGCGGCACCGGCGGCATGCGGAAGCGTTCGGTGTGGCGCGCGAGGAAGTGCTTCGCGAGCGCGGCGATGTCCTCCGGGCGGCTTCGCAGCGGGGGCACCTGGAGCGTCACGACCTTGAGCCGGTAATAGAGGTCCTCGCGGAAGCGGCCCTCCGCCACGCGCTGGGGCAGGTCGCGGTGCGTGGCGGCCAGGACGCGGACGTCCACCGGGAAGGAGCGGTCCTCGCCCACGGGCCGCACTTCGCCTTCCTGCAAGACGCGCAGGAGCTTCGCCTGGAGGGGCAAGGCCAGCTCTCCGACTTCGTCCAGGAGCAGCGTGCCTCCGGAGGCCTCACGGAAGAGGCCGGGCCGGGCGCGCACGGCGCCGGTGAACGCGCCCCTCGCATGGCCGAAGAGCTCCGCCTCCGCGAGCTCCGGCGTGAGCGCGGCGCAGTTGAACCGCACGTAGGGCTTGTCCGCGCGCGGGGAGGCGCGCACCAGTGCCTCCGCGACACGCTCCTTGCCGGTGCCGCTCTCGCCGGTAATCAGCACCGTGACGTCGCGCGGGCCCACGCGCTGGATGAGCACGGCCAGCCGCGCCATCGCCGGTGACACGAAGACCAGCGAGCGCAGCAGGTTCACCTCGCCGGACAGCCGCTCGTTCTCCGCCTCCAGCCGCACCACGCCAAGCGCCCTGCGCACCACGGCCAGCACGTCGTCCACGTCGAAGGGTTTGCGGAAGTAGTCCAGCG
Organism: Corallococcus sp. AB049A; assembly: GCF_003668885.1. Lineage (NCBI taxonomy): Bacteria > Pseudomonadati > Myxococcota > Myxococcia > Myxococcales > Myxococcaceae > Corallococcus > Corallococcus sp. AB049A. The sequence continues at coordinate 29,725 of NZ_RAWL01000026.1, forward strand.
CGCCCAGCTTCATGGCCTCCACGGCGTGGCGTTCGGAGCCGTGCGCGGTGATGAGGATGACGCGGGGCGCATGCGGACGCGCGGCCACGCGGCGCAGCAGCTCCATGCCATCCACGCGCGGCATGCGCAGGTCGCTGAGCACCAGGTCCACGGGAGGCTCCGCGTCCAGACGCGCGAGCGCGGCCTCTCCATCCACGGCTTCTTCGACCTCCAGCCCGTCGTCCTCCAGCAACCCACGCAGCGTGTAGCGCACGCCCGCGTCGTCATCCGCCACCAGCACGCGGGCCTTCATGACAGGGCCTCCTTGCGCGGCGCTTCCACCGCCTGCTGAGCGGGCGGGAGGCTCAGCTCCGCCACACAGCCTCCGCCCTCGCGTGCGCGCAGGTTCAGCTCTCCGCCGTGCTGGCGCATCAGGGCTCGCGACAGGGCCAGCCCCAGGCCGGAGCCGTGGGGCTTCGTGGTGATGCCCGGCTCGAAGACGCGCGCCCGCACCTCCTCCGCCAGCCCGGGGCCCCGGTCCTTCACCTCCACGCGACCTCCTCCGTCCGGCGCCGTCCAGGCGTGCAGCTCCACCGTGGTGCCCCGGGGCGCGGCGTCCAGCGCGTTCTGCACCACGTCGATCAACACCTGCCTCACCTTGCGAGCGTCACACCAGGCCTCCACCGGCGGCCCCTCCGTGACCTTCAGGCTCACGCTTCGCTCTCCCGCCATGCCCTCGTGCAGCTCCGCCACCTGCCGGCACAACGCCTCCAGCGGTACATGGGCTTCGTTGAGCGGGAGCAGTGGCCGGGAGAAGTTGAGGAACCCTTCGAGAATCTCCTGCATCCGGTCCACCTCCCGGCGCAGCACGGCCAGCCGCTCCGCGGGCCGTCCCTCCACCTCGCGGGCAATCATCGCGGCCAGGCCCTTCACGCTGGCCAGCGGGTTCTTCAGCTCGTGGGCAATCTCCCCCGACAGCGTGGTCAGCGAGCGCACCCGTTCCTCATGAGCTTTCAAAGCTTCGTCCCGCGCATCCAGCGCCGTGCGCACCATCCCCCGGAACGTGCGCCGCATCGTCGTGCCGATGAAGTTGGCCCACACCATCAGGAACGCCGTCACCACGAGCATCGTCACGAGCAGCGCGTCGCTGTGCCCCGCGCGCTGGCCGCCCCCGAAGATGACGGGCACCAGGTCGTCCACTCCACCCGTGAAGGTCACCGCCGCCTGCACGCCCAACAACGCGAGCAGGTAGCCCACCCACCTGCGGGCCCGCGCGGGCGAGAAGAGGATGGCCGTGGCGAAGCTCGCGGGCAGGACGAGCGGGATGAGCGGGCTCTCCAGTCCTCCCAGCGACAGGTTCACCACCGTGAACAGGGGGAACGCCACCAGCGGCACCCACCTGCCGGGCTCCTGCGTCACCACCGGCTGCCGCCGCCACGCCGTGACGGCCCCGACTCCCACCGCCACGAGCGCCAACGCGACCGCCACGCACCACCGGCGCCACGCGGACGTGTCCCCGATGAGCCCCAGCGACACCAGCACCACCGGCAGCGGGCTCAGGAACGACAGCACCTTCGTCACCTGCCGGAACATCCGCGAGAACGCCTCGCGCTGGACCTGCTCGATTCCGGCGGCCGTGGGCTGGGGTTGGGAATGCAAGGCGCGTCCTCCTGGACCGTGAGCGCTACCCTATGCCCAAGCAAGGCGGATGCCCCAGCCCGTGTGCCCCGGGCGGTCCCTCCCGCGCCGCCCCTCCTGTTCGAGAACCCGGCGCCGGCGCCGGAAATCCGAACAGCGAGAGGCCCTGCCCCCGGGGGCGCCCCTGACGTTCAGTGCTGGCACGTCCGGTGCTCCAGGTGACGTCAGCACACGGGTCCAGGACGGACCCGTGCGCCAGACACGGCCTCCCCGGGCCCGGCAGGCGTAGCGTGAGCACGCCGCGTCCGGGGGGCTCCATTCGCGGCGAGGCCGCGCCAGGAGGAACGGGTGTCGGGACCGGGCAGGACGTCGAAACACTCCAAGCGGAGCATCGTCGCGGGGGCGGTGCTGATCGCCGTCATCGTCAGCGGCATCCTGTGGCTGCGCCGGCCCGCCCCGGAACCGCCGCCGCGCTTCACCGGCTACGTCGTCAGCGACAACGTCTACATGTCCTCTCCCGTGGCCGGCATGGTGGCGTCCGTGGCGGTGGTGCGCGGCCAGCGCGTGGAGCCCGGCACGCCGCTGTTCCGCATGGATCCCACGTCACTTGTCGCGCGCGCGGATCAGGCCCGGGCGCAGGTGGGGCAGATGGAGGCGCAGCTGCTCGCGCGCCAGTCGGACGTGGCCCGCGCCCGCGCCTCGCTCGTCGCCGCGCAGGCGGAGGCGGACCGCGCGGACGCGGAGCTGGCCCGGCTGGTCGCCGTCCAGAAGGCCATGGAGGGCGCCGTGACGCCCCAGCAGCTGGACCTGCTGCGCGCGACGGCGACACGCGCCCATGCCCAGCGCGACGCGGCCCGCACGGACGTGGCGGCGGCGGGTGCGCAGCTGGAGGTCGTCCGAGCCCAGCTCGTCAGCGGGCGCGCGGGCGTCACCGCGGCCGAGCAGCAGGTCGTGGAGATTTCGCCCGTGTCCCCCGTCGCGGGCCGCGTGGAGGACGTCCTCTTCCAGCAGGGCGAGTGGGCCATGCCCAACGCCCCCGTCGTCAGCATCATCCCGGACGCGAAGTTGAAGGTTCGCTTCTACGTGCCGCAGGGCAGGGTGGCGTCCTTCCCACCCGGCACCCCCGTGGCCATCGCGTGTGACGGCTGCGACACCGGCATGACGGCCCGCGTGGACTTCGTCGCGTCACGTCCGGAGTACACGCCGCCCATCATCTACAGCCTGGAGACGCGGCAGAAGCTGGTGTTCCTGGTGGAGGCGGTGCCCTCCGCGCCCACGCGCCTGCTGCCAGGCCAGCCCATCGACGTGACCCCCGTGAAGCAGGCACCGGTGGAGGCGGACCGATGAACGAGCGGGCCATCGACGTGCGTGGGCTCAACAAGTCCTTTGGCGACCGGCACGTGGTGCGGGACGTCTCCATCGCCGTGGACACCGGACGCATCACCGGCTTCCTGGGCCCCAACGGCTCCGGCAAGACAACGACGCTGCGGCTGCTGTGCGGGCTGCTCACGCCCGACAGCGGCGAGGGCACCGTGCTGGGCCTGGACTTCCGCGCCCGGGGCGACGCCATCAAGCGCCAGACGGGCTACATGACGCAGAAGTTCTCCCTCTACGAGGACATGACGCTGGAGGAGAACCTGGCCTTCGTCGCGCGCGTCCACGGCCTGGAGCAGCGCCGCGAGCGGGTGGAGGACACGCTCCACCGGCTGGGGCTCTTCGACCGGCGCCGTCAGCTGGCGGGCGCGCTCTCCGGCGGCTGGAAGCAGCGCCTGGCCCTGGCCGCCGCGACGCTGCACTCGCCCCGCCTGCTGCTGTTGGACGAGCCCACGGCGGGCGTGGACCCCAAGGCCCGCCGCGAGTTCTGGGACGAAATCCACACGCTCGCCGCGGACGGCCTCACGGTGCTGGTGTCCACGCACTACATGGACGAAGCCGAGCGCTGCCACGACATCGGCTACATCCTGTATGGCCGCCTCATCGCCCGGGGCACGGCGGACGCGCTCATCCGCGACTCCGGGCTGGTGACGTTCCTGGGGGAGGGGCCCGGCATCGACCGCGCGGCGCACCTGCTGGCCCAGGCGGACGGCGTGCTCAGCGCCTCCGCGTTCGGCGCCGCCGTGCACGTCAGCGGGCTGACGCGAGAGGCCCTGGAGGCCGCGCTCGTCCCCTGGCGCAAGGAGCCCTACCGGTGGAGCGAGGTGACGCCGTCGCTGGAGGACGTCTTCATCCAGCTCATGAGTCGCGAGCGCGACGAACGGTACACGTCATGACGGGCCCGCTTCCGCGCATCCTGGCCGTGCTGCTCAAGGAGTTCACCCAGCTGCGGCGCGACCGCATCACCTACGCGATGATCCTCCTCATGCCGGTGATGCAGCTGCTCATCTTCGGCTACGCCATCAACATGGACCCCCGGCACCTGCCCGCCGCGGTGCTGTCTCACGACACCAGCACCCTGGCGGACTCCGTCGTCGCCGCGCTGGAGCGCACCGGCTACGTGGACGTGCGCTACCTGCCGCGCTCCGACGAGGAATTGGACCAACTCATCCGCCGGGGACAGGTGATGCTGGGCATCACCATCCCTCCGGACTTCACCCGGCGGGTGCTCAAGGGGGAGCGCGCGCAAATCCTGGCGGAGGCGGACGCGTCCGACCCTCAGGCCGCGGCGGGGGCGCTCGCCGCGGTGAGCGTGCTGCCCACGGAGGCGCTGCGCAACGAACGGCTGGGGCTGGGGCCGCCCCGGTCCACCGCGCCCGCCTTCGAGGTGGTGGTGCACCGGCGCTACAACCCGGAGAGCCGCTCGCCCATCCACATCGTGCCGGGTCTGCTGGGCATCATCCTGTCCATGACGCTGGTGATGATGACCGCCATGGCCGTCACCCGCGAGCGCGAGCGCGGCACCATGGAGACGCTCCTGTCCACGCCCGCCACGCCCGCGGAGATCATGGTGGGAAAGCTCACGCCCTACGTCGTCGTGGGGCTGGTGCAGACGGTCGTCGTCCTGGGCATGGCGCGGTGGCTGTTCTCCGTGCCCATGGCGCGCACGCCCGCGGGCTGGCTGGCCCTGGCGTGCGGCATCGTGCTGTTCATCGTGGGCAACCTGTCCCTGGGCTACCTCATCTCCACCGTGGCGCGCAGCCAGCTGCAGGCGATGCAGATGTCCATGTTCTACATGCTGCCGTCCATCTTCCTCTCCGGCTTCGCGTTCCCCTTCCTGGGGCTGCCGCCGTGGGCGCGGGTGCTGGGGGAAATCATCCCCGTGACGCACTTCCTGCGCATCGTCCGGGGCGCGCTGCTCAAGGAGCAGGTGCTCGCGGACATGGGAGATGACCTGCTCGCGCTGGGACTTTTCGTGCTCGCCGTGGCCGGCGCGGCACTCGCGAGGTCTCGTACGACGTTGGATTGATTGACGCCACACGTCGGGCATGACGCATGCGCGAAAGTGGGAGGATTGCACAGCCGGACGATCCAAACGGACCGCCGATTGCAACTCTCCTCCGCACCGGAGCCACGCCCCACGTGGTTTCGCGGGTTTCACGCCCGCATCCGGTCTGGAGATGCCCATGTCCCGTGACAACTCCTTCGCGGCAGGTGCGGTGCGGACTTCGCGCCTGCTGGTGGTCCTCTTCGCGGCGTCCCTCGCCGCCGGCTGTGGCGACGATGACGACTGCGTGCCCCGGACGTGCGAGTCGCAGGGCTTCAACTGCGGCGCCGTGGAGGATGGCTGTGGCAAGCCGCTCGACTGCGGCACCTGCGCGGCGCCCTCCACCTGTGGCGGCGGCGGGCAGGACAACGTCTGTGGTTGCGCCGATATCAAGACCGCGTGCACCCCCGGAGCCGAGTGCGGCAGCGAGCCGGACAACTGCGGTGGCACCATTTCCTGCGGGATGTGCGCGGCGCCGGAGGTGTGTGGCGGACGCGGCGTGGAGAAGATGTGCGGCATCCCCGTCGCGGACCGCGAGTGCAGTGAGGGCTGGTGCTGGGAGTATCCGCTGCCCCATGGCTACAGCTTCCAGGGGGCGCACTTCAGCGCGCCCAATGACGGCTGGGCCGTGGGTGAAGACGGCTTCATCCAGCACTGGGATGGAGCGAAGTGGACGCGCGTGGCCAGCGGGACGCTGACGACGCTGAACGGCGTGCACGCCCTCTCCCCGACGGACGTGTGGATGGTGGGCGCGGGCGGCACCGTGCTCCACTCCACCGCGGGCGGAGCCTTCGCTCCCGTCAGCTCCGGGACGACGCGCGACCTCAAGGCCGTGTGGGACTCCGGCCCGAGCGACATCTGGGTCGTGGGCGCGGGCGGCACCGTGCGGCGCGCCCAGGGGAGCAGCGGCTTCCAGGGCGTGGACGTGTCCACGACGAAGGACCTCAACAGCGTGTGGGCCAGTGGGCCTTCGGATGTCTGGATGGTGGGGAACGCCGGGACGCTGCGCCGGTATGACGGCACCGCGGTCTCCAGCATCAACGTGGTCACGACGGACATCGACTTCCACCAGGTGACGGGCACCGGCCCCAACGACGTCTGGACCGTCGCGTCCGACGACCCCTGCCTCTTCTGCGACGACTTCGGGCAGGTGTTCCGCACCACGCCCGCGGGCATCGAGCAGTCGCTGCGCTCGTCGGATCAGCTGTTCTACGTGTACGCCGCGTCGCCCTTGCTGGTGCTGACCGGCGGCGAGGACTTCGGCTACGTCTACAACGGCACGAAGTGGACGGACACGGACGAGGACGCCGTGGGCCCCATCACCGGCAGCGGTCCGGACAACGTGTGGTCCTTCGGCCGGGGCGGGCGGGTGCAGAAGTGGAGCGGGCAGGCGTGGACCTCCCAGGCGCCGCTGCGCACGCTGGGGGCGGCGAAGGCCATCCATGGCACGGGGCCGTCGGACCTCTGGGTGGTGGCGGATACGGGCCGCGTGCTGCACTGGAATGGCGGCGGCTGGCACGAGCTGCCGCTGGACGGCTCCACCACCGATGACATGTCCGGCGTCTACGCGGCCTCCGCGACGGCGGTCTGGGCGACGTCCGCGTTCCACGACAGCATCTACCGCTTCGACGGGACCCGCTTCCTCCCGCAGTACAAGGCGGAGGGCTCGCAGGCCTTGTACGCCATCCACGGCGTGTCCGAGACGGAGCTCTGGGCGGTGGGCGCGATGGGCCAGGCCGTCCACTTCGACGGGACCACCTGGACGCGGCAGCCCACGGACGTCACCGTGAGCCTCAACGCCGTCTGGGTGCAGGGCCCCTCGCTGGCCATCGCGGTGGGCGACGAGGGCACCATCCTGCGCTGGGAGGGCGCCGCGTGGAGCAAGATGACCTCCGGCACCAGCGCGGCCCTCAAGGCCGTGTGGGGCAGCGGGCCCACGGACATCTGGGCCGCGGGGGCGAACGGCACGCTGCTGCGCTACAACGGCGCGCTCTGGCTGCCCGTGCTCAGCGGCACCTCGTCCCAGCTCAACGGCCTGATGGGGCGCTCCGCCACGGAGGTCTATGCGGTGGGCGACAACGGCACGCTGCTGCGCTTCGACGGCAAGTGGACCCAGGAGGCCACCGGCACCCGCCGCGTCCTGCGCGCCGTGTGGGCGCCGTCCGCGTCGGAGCTGTGGATGGTGGGCGACTCGGCGGTCCTGCACAAACCCTGACACCGGCCCTTCGCGCGGTGCTCCGGCCCGCTCCCGCCCTGTAGATTGGGGCGGGACACGTCCGCCAGGGAGCGCGCATGGGCTGCTGTCACTACCCCGCCGTGAAGGAAGGCTGCGACAGCGCCTTCACGGTGGACACCTCCCGCATCACCTTCGGCCCGGGCTGCCTCGCCGAGGTGGGCGACCGGGCGAGGGCGCTCGGGATGAAGCGGGTGGCGCTGTTCTCCGACGCGCGCGTGGCGCGGCTGGAGCACTTCCAGAAGGTGCGTCAGTCGCTGCTCGCCGCGGGGCTGGACGTCGTCGTCTTCACGGACGTGCACGTCGAGCCCACGGACCAGTCCTTCCTGGAGGCGGCGCGCTTCGCCTCCGGGGCCCGGCCGGATGGCTACGTGTCGCTGGGTGGCGGCTCGGTCATCGACACCTGCAAGGCGGCGAACCTGTACGCCACGCACCCGGCGGACTTCCTCGCCTACGTGAACGCGCCGGTGGGGGAGGGGCGCGCGGTGCCCGGCCCGCTCAAGCCCCACATCGCGTGCCCCACCACGTCCGGGACGGGCAGCGAGGTGACGGGCATCACCATCTTCGACCTGCTGTCGCTGCACGCGAAGACAGGCATCGCGTCACCGGCGCTGCGGCCCACCGAGGCGCTCATCGACCCGGACTGCACCGCGACCCTGCCGGGCGAGGTCGTCGCGGCCAGCGGGCTGGACGTGCTGTCCCACGCGCTGGAGTCCTATACGGCGCGGCCGTTCGTCCACCGGCCCGCTCCCGCGCGCCCCAGCCTCCGGCCCATGAGCCAGGGCGCCAACCCGTGGAGCGACCTGGGCTGCCGTGAGGCCCTGCGGTTGATGGGCCTGTACCTGGAGCGCGGCGTGAAGGACGCGGGCGACACGGAGGCCCGTGAACAGCTCATGTGGGCCGCCACGCTCGCGGGCATCGCCTTCGGCAACGCGGGCGTGCACGCGCCGCACGGCATGGCCTACGCGGTGGCGGGGCGGGTGCGCGACTTCCGTCCCTCCGGCTATCCCCAGGAAGAGCCCCTGGTGCCGCATGGCCTGGCCGTCATCGTCAACGCGCCGGCGGTGTTCCGCTACACGGCCTCCGCGAACCCCGAGCGCCACCTGGAGGCCGCGGGCTTCCTGGGCGCGGACGTGCGCGGCGCGCAGGGCGGGGACGCGGGCGAGGTGCTGGCCGGCCGCGTCGTCCAGTTGATGCGCGCGGTGGGCGTGCCCAACGGCCTTTCGGGCGTGGGCTACACCGGCGCGGACGTGGACGCGCTCACCGAGGGTGCCTTCCCCCAGCAGCGCCTGCTCCAGAACGCGCCCCGGGAGATGACCCGGCCCGTCCTCACGGAGCTGTTCCGCCAGGCGCTGCGCTACTGGTAACCCCCCAAGCCCCCAGGCCCCCATCG
>NZ_RAWL01000270.1:0-11851 GCF_003668885.1 Corallococcus sp. AB049A
GAGGGGCAGTCCGTGCTGACGATGGGGCAGCCCAGCGCGAGCGCCTCCAGCAGCACCATGGGCAGCCCTTCAAAGCGCGAGGACAGGGCGAACGCCGTGGCCCGCCGCATCAGGGCGTGCGGGTTGTCCGCGTAGCCTGGCATGAACACGGAGTCCCCCACCCCGAGTTCCGTCACCAGCGCCTTGAGCTCCGCCTCCTGCGAGCCCACGCCCAGGATGAGCAGGTGGGTGTCCGTCCCGGCCGCCCGCATCCGGGCGTGCGCGCGGATGAGCATGTCGAAGGACTTCTGCGGCTCCAGCCGGCCTACGGCGATGACCACCGGCTTCTGGAACACCGGCACCGCCCACTCGGGCAGGGGAGCGTCCGCCGCCGCGCGGATCCGCTCCGCGTCCACGAAGTTGGGGATGACCTCCAGCCGGTCGCGGTCCACGTTCACCAGCTCCGCGAACGCCCTGGCGGAGTCGTAGCCGCACGCCACGATGCGGTCCATGCCCGGGTAGAGCACCTTCAGGCCCCAAAGCTGGCGCTTCGGCTGCTCGCGGTGGAAGGCCCCCCAGTCGAAGTGCACCATCCCCAACACCGGCTTGCCCAGGAGGGCACCCGCCATCCGCGCCAGCAGGGCCGCCCGGCCCTCCTGCCCGGAGACGATGATGTCCGCCTTGCGCGCCTCGTGGAACAGCCGCCAGAACATCCTCGGCAGCTCCCAGCGCCGGTACGCCTCCACGCCCACGCCCCAGGAGATGGGCACGTCCGAGGGGATGCGGCCGCGCGTGTCCGGCGGCGGCGGCCCATGGTGGAAGTACAGCGAGGGTTCGAACCGCGTCCGGTCCAGGCCCGCCAGCACATTGCACACCGAGCGCTCGATGCCGCCCGTCCCCATGAAGACGAGCGTGAACAACACGCGCCGCCGCCCGGTTGCCGGAACCGCCATCTCTTGCAACGCCTGCAGTTCCAATGTCTGGGATTCCCGGTAAGAAACGATTTCTACATTCCCGCCCTGCGCGCAAGCGTCCGGCGGGCCCACCCCTGGCGTTGCTCGTTGATCAATAACCCACGCACCTTGCGATAGGTAGCGGAGGCCACCCGGGCCCGCCACTCTGGAGAGAGTTGAACAGCGTCGCGCCGGTGGCTCTCCAGCGCGGTCTTGAAACATCCCTTGAGACCCTGCGGGTCCAGCCCGTTCCAGGGGATCCAATCCCATCCAGACGCGAGGACCGGATTCCGGGTATAGACTCACAATTCATCCTCGTGAAAATCCCCATCCGTCCCCGTCCCGCCCGTGTCTTCGCGCTCGCCCTGCTGGGCGTGCTCGCGGTGGTGGCCGTCATCGCGTACCGCAACGTGCGCACCGCGCAGGCTGTCTTGCACCCGGCGCGCCAGCCGCTGAAGCCGGTCGCGGAGGGCGCGCTCGCGGGGCGCACGGACGTGGAGCTGCGCACGCGTGACGGGCTGACGCTGCGCGGCTGGTACCTGCCGTCGCGCAACCGCGCGGCGGTGGTGGTGATGCACGGCTTCGCGGAGAACCGCACGCAGATGCTCTTCGAAGCGGAGGTGCTCTCCCGCGCGGGCTACGGCGTGCTGCTCTTCGACTCGCGGGGCCACGGCGAGAGCGAGGGCGACCTGGTGACGTGGGGCGACCGTGAGCGCCAGGACCTGCGCGCGGCGGTGGACTTCCTCTCCCGGCGGGACGACGTGGATCCGTCCCGGCTGGGCGTGCTGGGCTTCTCCATGGGAGGCACCACCGCGATGCTCGGGGCGCTGGAGGATCCCCGCCTCAAGGCGGTGGCCACCGCGGGCGCGTACCCGTCACTGGAGGCGGACACGCGCTACAGCTACGGCAAGTGGGGACCGCTGAGCGTGCAGCCGGTGCTGTGGACGCTGCGGATGTCCGGCGTGGACGTGGACGCGGTGGACCCCATGAAGCACCTGTGTGACCTGAAGGGCCGGCCGCTCCTGCTGATCAACGGCGACGTCGACGAGTACGCACCCGCGTTCCTCCAGGACGCGCTGTTCCAGGCCGCGTGCGAGCCCAAGTCCTACTGGGTCGTGCCCGGCGCGCACCACGGCGAGTACGCGAAGAAGGCCCCGGAGGAGTACGCGCGCCACCTGCGCGACTTCTTCGACGCGGCGCTGCTCAGCGGCTCCTGACGGACTCTGGCGCGTCAGCCAGGGCGTCAGCCGGGGCCTCTGGCGCGTCAGCCGCGGCGCGCCACTCCGGCTTCGCGTCCAGCGCGGGGCGGCCCTCCAGCAGCTCGTGCGGACGGAAGCCGGCCTTGTAGCGCAGCGAGTCGCACGCCAGCACCCGGTAGCCCAGGTACACGTAGGGGATGCCCCGCTCGCGCGCCAGCTCCACCTGGAACAGGACGCTGGCCTTGCCCAGGGACAGCCGCGCGTAGGCCGGGTCGTAGAAGAAGTACACCGCGCTCCAGGCGTGGGGCGTCTCGTCGCACAGGCCCAGGCCCACCAGCTTCGGGCCCGCCGGGTCGCTGTCGTCGTACCAGGCCACCTCGCGCGCGGACGGGTGCGGGAAGGCGAACTGGATCGCGTACTCGCGCGCCCCCAGCTCGGACGACTCCCATTCACGCGACGCCTCCCGCTCCGCGTGCCACGCGCGGTACAGCGCCAGGCGCTCCTCATCCACGCGCGGCGGGCCCACCTCCACGCGCAGGTGCGCACACGCGGCCCGGGCCCGGCGCTGGCTGCGGTTGGGCGTGAAGCCCGCCACCGGCACGCGCAGGGACACGCATTCGTTGCAGGACGCGCACGCGGGCCGGAAGTACTGCGGGCCGAAGCGGCGCCACCCGCGCACCAGCAGGTGCTCGTACTCCTCGGTCGTCACGTTGCGCATCACCAGCGTCTCCAGGGACGCCTCCCGCTCCGGCAGGTAGCTGCACGGACGCGGGGTTTCGATTTCATGTGCCAGCAGGACGGCCATCGGTGTTCCCTTCCTGTCGGCCCCAGGCCCCCGCGTCAAGCCATGCCTGCCCGTCCGGCGACCCACCCGCCGTCGGAAACGACCCGTGAGCGACGATCGTTCCGTATCCAGAAGTGGCACAACGACTGCAAGTCCCCGGCTGGAGCCGTACCCACTTGCGGAAGAGGACGAACGCACATGGCCCGCGAGGAACTGCACCCTGGATGGCTGCCGCTGGACCCGGACGAGACCGACGGTCTCCTCCTGGGGGACGCGTTCTCCGAGGAGGACGACGCCCTCCCCCGCGATGCCGCGGACGACGCCGGGGATGACCTGGACGCGTTCGATTTCGCTGTCGCCAGCTACTGAAAAGCACGCGGGCAGGCGGCCACGGTGCGGCAAATCTGTCGCGATCCCGCGCAGATTTTTCCGGTCCGCCCCCTGAAGGGGCCGTAGAAACTTCAGAGAAACCGCGAAGGCCGCGCCCGCGTTCGCTTCCCCGGACAGCGGGCGGGTAACACCGGACACAGGGCGGGGGCTCCCTGCCCCAGGCGTGGCGGCGGTCCCGCTGGCTTCTCAGTCGTGGGGCGCCACCGGTATAAACCGGGGCCTATGTCCTCAGTCGACGTCTCGGTGGTGATGCCCACGTACAAGCGCGAGAAGGAAGTGGTGGAGGCCATCCACTCCGCGCTGCGTCAAGAAGGCGTCCAGGTGGAGGTCATCGTCCTGGACGACTCGCCGGAGGGCACCGCCCGCGACGCGGTGCAGGGCATGGGCGATGCGCGCGTGCGCTACTTCAAGCAGGAGGTGCCATCCAAGGGCCGCCCCGCGCTGGTGCGCAACCACGGCGCCACGCTGGCGAAGGGCCGCTACCTGCACTTCCTGGATGACGACGACACGCTCGCGGAGGGCGCGCTCAAGGCCATGGTGACGGCGCTGGACGCGCGGCCGGACGCGGGCGTCGCGGTGGGCTGGGTGGTGCCCTTCAGCGAGGACCCCGAGTGGCTGGAGGACAAGAGCAGCTACTTCGAGCGCGTGGCGAAGGTGGGGGCCACCACGCCCAGCAGCGCGTGGACGGTGGCGCACATCCTGTTCCTGGGCACGCTGTACGTGAACTCCGCGTGCATGGTGCGCCGCGAATACTTCCAGCCCCTGGGCGGGTTCGACCCGAACATCCCCGTCTACGAGGACGTGGACTTCTACATGCGCGGCATCCGCCGCTACGGCCACGTCTACGTGAACCGGCCCATCCTCAACTACCGCGTGGGCAAGCCGTCCCTGATGAACGACCTGGGCAAGACGGGCGCGAAGGTGGAGAAGTCCGTGGCGGAGTCCAACGCCATCATCCACAACAAGTACCGGCGCGAGCACGGCGAGCTGGAGTACCGGCTCCTGCAGATGGCCACGCGCGCGCTGAAGGGCCGCTTCGGCCTCACGCGCTACCTCCCCCTGAAGCTGCCTTGAAGCGTTTCCTGAAAGGGCCTCTCCCCGTGAGCCTGCGTCGTCGTCTCGTTGGAACCGCCAAGCGCCAGTTGAAGCAGACCCTGGGCCCCGTCATGCAGCGCGCGATGGCCCCCGCGCGCGCCTTCCTCCCCCCGCAGACGTGGGGCCTGGAGTCGCGCGCCGGCGAGGGCCTCTTCCTGGAGGGCGTGTCGCTGTCGAAGCTCGTCAGCGAGTACGGCTCGCCGCTGCACGTGGTGCACCTGGCGGCGCTGCACCGCAACGCGGACGCGTTCCAGGCGGTGCCCCCGGGCGCGGCGGGCGGCTGCGAGGTGTACTACTCGTACAAGACCAACCCCATTCCGGGGGTGCTGTCCGCGCTGCACGCGCGCGGCGTGGGCGCGGAAGTGATTTCCGCCTATGAGCTGTGGCTCGCGCTCAAGCTGGGCGTGGCGCCGGAGCGCATCGTCTACAACGGCCCGGTGAAGTCGGACGCGTCCATCCGCGAGTCCATCACCCGGGGCATCGGCCTGCTGGCCGCGAACCACCGCGAGGAATTGGACGTCTTCTCACGCCACGCGGCGGAAGTGGGCAAGCGCCCGCGCGTGGCCGTGCGGGTGACGACGATGTCGGGCTGGACGTCGCAGTTCGGCACGCCCATCGCGGGAGGCCAGGCGATGGCGGCGTACCGGCAGGCGCTCGCCCTGGGCAACCTGGACGTGGTGGGCCTGCACGCGCACCGGGGTGAGCTGATCCGCACCGAAGCGGAGCTGGAGGGCTTCGTCGGCGGGGTGCTGGACTTCGCGGACGAGCTGCACCGCGAGCTGGGGTTGGACCTGGAGGTGCTGGACCTGGGCGGCAGCCTCTGCACGCCGACGGTGGAGCACATCGAGCAGCGCGACTGGCGGCTCAACCTCACCTTCCAGCGCGACCTGCCCGCGCCGGACCCCGCGGCGGCGCTCTCCATCGAGCGGTACGTGGCGAAGGTGGTGTCCCAGGTGGAGGCGCACTACGCGAAGCAGGGCCGCAAGCGCCCGCGCATCTTCCTGGAGCCGGGCCGCGCGATGACGGGCAACACGCAGCTCCTGCTGGGCCGCGTGCACGCGCTCAAGGAGGGCGGCGAGCGGACGTGGGCGGTGCTGGACATGGGTATCAACCACGCCGAATGCGTGCGCAACGAGTACCACCAGCTCTTCCACGTCGAGCGCCCGTCCGCGCCCGCGCACCGCGCGTACACGGTGGTGGGCCCCATCTGCACCCCGGCGGACACGCTGTACCACGCGGTGCGGCTGCCGGAGCTGAAGGTGGGCGACACGCTGGCCATCATGGACGCGGGCGCGTACTTCGTGCCCTTCGGCACGTCCTTCTCCTTCCCGCAGCCGGCCATCGTGGGCGTGGAGGGCGGGAAGGTGCGGCGGCTGCGCCGGGCGGAGACGCACGAGGACCTGATCACCTTCGATGATCCAGTGCCTCCGGCGTCCCGCGCCGCGGGGTGAAGCCCGGCTAGCGGTTGAAGACCATCATCCGCAGAAAGGCGCGGGGGTGGCGCGCGGCGCCGTAGGAGATGGTCGCCAGCTCCACCGCCGCGGGCATCATGTCGTCCCGGTCGATGAGCGGATCCACCGCCGTCGCCTTGTGGGTGTTGAACCACTGGCGCCACTGGCGGGCCTCGTCCGCCGGCAGCGCGCCGGACAGCCGCTGGAGGTTGAGCAGCATCTCCAGCGCGATGCGGTTGCAGAACACCGCGTCCTCGTGCGCCGCCGCGGCGTCGCGAGCGTCCTCCACCGCGCGCTTGAGCGCGTCCCGGTCCCTGGTGGCCGCGTGGTACGCGAGCAGCGGCAGGGGCAGCCCCCGCGCGATGTCGAAGCCCATCTGCCCGTAGAAGCGCGGGTTGAAGTCGATGAGGAGGTACGAGTCCTTCGTCTGGATGAACTCCACCTCGAAGACGCCGTGGTAGCCCAGCTTCTTGCACAGCCGGGTGAGGCCGGCGACGAGGTCCGGGCGCAGCGGCGCGGACTCGAAGCACACGCCCACGCCCAGGCGGCGCGGGCGCTGGAGGACCTTCATCGCGGCGCGCGCTTCAAAGAGCTCGCCGGACTCGTCCACGAAGCCGGAGAGGCTGTAGATGCCCTCCGCCGCCTCCGGGTGGAACTCCTGCACCATGGGGTTCACCACGGCCGGGTCGAACTTCACGAGCATGGGCGCGTACGTGTCGCGCGCGAACTCGCGGTACTCGCGCGCCAGGTCCTCCGGCGACGCCACCGGCTGCCCCTTGCGGTGCGTGGCGTGGAGGATCTGCGTGGTGGGCTTGAGCAGCACCGGGAAGCGCGCCTCGCGGCGCACCTGCTCCAGGTCCTCCTCGGACTGGGGGAACCAGGTGCGCGGCAGGTGCAGGCCCACCTCCGTGCCCACTTCGTAGAGCCGGCGCTTGTTGAGCAGGCCGTACACCGCGTCCACGCCCGGGTCGTAGAGGTGGAAGAGGTCCTCCAGCTTGGAGCGGTGCGCGGAGATGAGCCACGCCAGCTCGTCGCTCGTCGGGTAGAGCACGTGCTTCACGGGCTCGCGCAGGCCGAAGTCCACCAGCCACTGGAGGAAGGCCTCCGGCTGGGACTCCGGCGGGCACTGCACCCGGCGGCTGACGAAGCGCGAATAGCTGGCCGGCCCCAGCCGGCCGGTGTCCGCCACCGTCACGTCCACGCCGTGGCGGCCCAGACAGCGGGCGGCGGCCAGGGTGCCGTAGAAGTTGGCGGAGAACAGCAACGCGGGGGGCCGGGCAGCGATGGCGGCCGCGGGGGCCTCATCGGAGTAGGCGGCCTGTTCCATCTCATGCTCCAGGTTCGCGGGGTCGGCCTCGCGGCGGGCGCGCGAGGGAGAACGGCGGGATTGGCGGCGGGGGCGCTGCGAAGGGCGGGCGCCCCCGAGGTCAGGGGTCGACGGACCGGCGGCCGCGGTGCTGGCCATCAGCCCCGCGGTGAGAAGCGTCAGAAGGTGCCTGTTCATGTCGAGCCGTCTGCCTCTGGCGATTCGGGGGGCCGCCGGAAGCTCAATTCGCGACAGAATACCTTTTCCGGCGACGCTTGGGACCGGCCCCTGAACGATTGGATCCCCAAGGGGTAGGCAGGCTCACTCCGGAGTGCCCCCAGGCGGGGTCCACCGCAGGCATCCCCGGGTCAGGAGCCACGCGTCGGTGGCGACCCCTGGAGTCATGCCCGCGAGCCGCACGGCGGACTCCGCGAAGGCGTCCGGGGGCGCCGTATGCCCCTGGGCGCGCGCGGCCTTCCACGCCGCCTCCCACGCCTGGAAGAAGGCGTGCATGGGGTCGCCCGGGCGGACGCGGCGGCGCAGGTCGCGAGGCAGCCAGTCGCGCAGGAGCAGCGGCGCGAAGCCCCGGGAGAAGTCGGTGTGGAAGAGCAGCCCCTCGCGCGTGGGGGACTCGCGGTCCGGCGTCCGGCGCAGCAGGTGGGCCACCAGCACCGCGCCGTCCGTGTCGGAGGAGCCTTCCACCAGGAGCCCGCCGGGCAGCAGGTGCCGCGACATCGCGCGGTGGGCCTCCGGGATGCGCTCCGGGGGCCCCTGGCGCAGCAGGTTCATGGCGCGCACCAGCCGGGCGGGTTCGTCCGGCGACAGCGGCAGCGCGAAGCCGCCCTCGCGAAAGTGCGTGCGCGCGTCCGAGTGCTCCCGCGCGGCGGCGGTGGCGCGCTCTGCGTCCAGCTCCACGCCCACGATGGCCAGCTCGGGGTTCAGCGCGCGCAAGGCGGTGGCGCTCTCCAGCGTGGTCCACGGGTGCTCACCGAAGCCTACGTCCACGAAGACGGCGCGGGCCCACGGGCCTTCCGCGCGCGTGACGAGCGTGGCCTCGAACTGGCAGAGGTACGCGTCCAGTGCGCGCAGACGTCCCCGCGCGGTCCGCCCCCGGGTGCGGGTATCCAGCTCCTGAGCCATGGGCACGACTTGTAGCGCGGAAAGTCATCCGCGGGCCTCGTGCGTAACCCGGCGTGCCGCAGCCCGCCGCTCAAGCCCTGTCACCTCCGAGGGCCTTCCCTCGGAAGCCGGGTGGAACGCGGCCGGGTGAGGGCCTGGCATCACCACTGCACTGCCGTGGCATCCATGACCGCGGTCCCCTCCTGGAGATTGGTTCCCCGTCCCCCATGATCACTTCCCGTTTCGTGCGTTCCTCCCTCGTTGCCGCCCTCCTCCTCTCCGGCTCCGCCTTCGCGGGCGAGTCCCGGTACGCCTCGGCCGCCTGCACCGAGCTCAAGACCGAACTGGTGCAGGGCGCGAAGGAGCAGGGCGTCGCGCTCAACGAGGAGGAGATCGGCACCCTCACGACGGACAAGGCCACCGTCGTGGCGACGAGCATCGCGGGCTACGACAAGGTCCCCGCCACGGACTACGAGAAGGGCGTGGACGCGGCGTTCGTCTACATCGACTCCGAGGAGGCCGGCATCCCCGCGGGCCACTACCGGGTGAACGTCCGCGCCAACAAGGAAGACATCCAGGTGGGCAGGTACAAGGCCATCGCCACCCTCATCGACAAGGACGGCAAGGAGGTCGCGCAGCGCGCGACGGTCATCGAGACCTTCCCCTCGGCGGTGAAGTCCGCGCGCTACGGCTCGCCGATGAGCGTGGGCATCCAGCAGCAGACCATCAACGACTGGAACCTCACGCGCTTCCGCAAGACGATCATCGTCGTCATCGTGCACTCGTGGGGCGTCACGGGCATCGACCTGTTCGGCACGGACTACAGCAGCGACTACGGCTTCTAGTCCCGCGCTCCCGGCGCCCCTAGAGTGTGCGGACCGTGAGCCTCCCATCCGCCTCCTGTCCCCGCTGTGGCGCCCCCCGCGTGGACGGGCCCGAGTGTCCGGCCTGCGGCGTCATCTACCTGCGAGCCGAAGCGCGCTTCGCCGCCCAACAGGCCGAAGCCCGCGACCGCGAGGCCCGCGAGGCCGCGCAGCGAGAGGCCGAGGACCAGCGGGCCGCGCTGCGTGAGGCCCTGGAGGCCCACAGCGTCCCCACCTTCGTGTCGCCCCTGGCCGCGGCGCAGGCCGTGCCGGAGCCTTCCGCGGAGGGCATCACCTTCCACCCGGGAGAGGCGCTGGGCGACGGCGCCCTGGAGGCGCGGCTGCGGCTGGCGGTGCTCCCCGTGGCGCTGGTGGGCGCGTGGTTCGCGGTCCAGTCTCCCCTCTTCCACATGCTGCTGCGCACCTTCCTCACCATGCCGGTGCATGAGCTGGGGCACGCCGTCACCGCCTGGTTCTGCGGCTACAGCGCCACGCCCACGCTGTGGGTGACCCACGTGTCGCCGGAGCGCTCGACGTTCATGGTCCTGCTGCTGTCGGGCCTCCTGGGCGCGCTCGTGTGGCAGGGCTGGAAGCGCCGCCGGTGGGCGTGGATGGGCGTGGGCGCGGTGCTGCTCGCGGCGCTCGGGGCGGGCAGGTTCGGCCTCGACCATGATCAGGCCCAGGCCCTCATCTACTTCGGCGGCGACGCGGGCCGGATGGTGCTGGGAACCGCGCTGATGGCCACGTTCTTCGTGCCGAGGGGCCACTACCTCCACCGGCATCAGCTGCGCTGGGGCTTCGTCGTCATTGGCGCTTCAGCGCTCATGGACAGCTTCGAGATGTGGTGGGGCGCGCGCACCAACGTGGACCGCATCCCCTTCGGCCGCGTCGAGGGCGCGGGCCTCAGCGACCCCAGCGCCCTGGTGGACACGTACGGCTGGAACGTCAGCCGTGTCATCCACTGGAACGTGAACGTGGGGCTCGCGTGCCTCGCCGCGCTGGCCGCGCTCTACCTCGTCTTCCTCTGGCGGGACCGCGAAGCTTTACGCGGCTGAGGCGCGGCCTCGCGCCAGTTGCCGAACGGCCACTCGAAGCCCGGCGTGCCCAGCACCTCCGGCTTCCGGACGCCGCGCCAGCGCAGGGCCTCGCCGGGCCGCAGGAGGAGCGCCTCGGGCCCCTCGCCCTGCTCCTTGCGCACCTGCGCCAGCCGCTCCGGATACGGATCCGCGTCCGGGTTCTCGTCCATGTTGCTCGCGCCCTCCACGGGCTCGCCCGGATAGCCGGCGTAGCGGGGGCCCATGCCCTCGCGCCAGTACCAGGGGGCGCCGCCGTCCGCGCAGGGCACCACGTAGCGCGCGCCCAGGAGCGCGCCGTAGCGCAGCGCCTCCTCCGGGCCCGCCATCAAGCGCTGCGGCGTGGTGAGCGCGTCGCGCGGCACGTTGACCAGGAACGCATCCAGCGTGGTGAAGCCGAAGAAGATGGGCGGCAGCCGGAAGCCGCGCACGCCGCAGAAGAGCACGTCCACCGGCCCCTGCTGCTTGCGCACGCGGCGGCACACCGCGGCCATGTCCCCGCGCACGTCATGGCCCGCGTCCGCGAAGAAGGCGGCGGAGAAGTCCTTCGAGCGCACGAGCCACGTGTTGCCCTCGTTGTAGAGGTCCGCGTGGGGCCCCTCGCCGTCAGTGGGCTGCTCGCCGTGGAAGGGCAGCGCGTGCACCGTCACGTCGCCCACCTGCCGTGACTCGCCCCAGCGCAGGGGCTCCACGCGGCTGAAGCCCAGCTGCTTCAGCCGCAGCGCGCAGTCCGTGGAGAAGAGGCTCTCGCGCGCCACCGCCGGCACGAAGATGCGCGTGTCGCGAGGCAGGGGCAGCAGCGAGCCCAGGTGGAAGTGGTCCCCGTGCGAATGGGTGATGACCACCGCGTCCACCCGGCCCAGGTCCCCCGCCTGCAGGGAGCCGTAGCCGGGCAGGTCCACCTCGCCCGTGGGGCGGAAGTACGGATCCACCAGCACGCGCCCTTCCCTGCCCGACACCAGCACCGTGTTGTGCCCCACGAAGAGGGCCCCCGGCCCCGGCACGTCCACCGGTCCCGTGTGGCGCACCAGCCACCCCGCCTGTGACAGGTCGCCCAGCAGCTCGCCCACGACGGGCACGGTGCCCAGCGCGCGCAGGTCCTCCCGCGTCGCACCCCGGGCGAGCGACGCGAACAGGTCCGCCACCGCCGGCCAGTCCTTCGCGCGCACCGGAACATCCAGCCCCAGCGAGCCCTGGCGCAGGTGCAGCACGCGCGGGCGGTGGAGCAGCGGATCCGGGAAGAGGATGTCCTGGCGCAGCACGCGCCGGCCCATGCGCCGCTTCGTGCCCTGGCAGAGCGCGGCGTAGCGGGGCGTGTCCTCCAGCCAGTGGATGAGCGCGTCCGCCTCGCGCAGCGCGCCCTCGCGGCCCAGCGCGGCGATGTGGCGCTTGAGCGGCACCTGCGCGCGGCGCACCGGGCGAGCGGTCGGCCCCTGGATGCTGCACCCCAGGTCCTCGTGGTGGTCGGCCTCCGTGCGGGCGGAGGCGAGGACGGCCAGGCTGACGCCGCGGTGCAGGGTGAATCGCATGGCGTGCGACGTCGCATGGCGCCCTGCCCTTCGCAAGGGCTTGCACGCCCGCGATGTCGCGGGTTGTGGGCGCCCCGGGGAGGCCGCTACCCTCCCGCGCACCCATGGCC
>NZ_RAWL01000271.1:0-11776 GCF_003668885.1 Corallococcus sp. AB049A
GGACACCCCGGCCCCCGCGCCCTCGGGCGTGGATGGCTTTGGCGTGACGATGCTGTACCCGACCAAGCCGGGCGGTGAGGCCTGGGAGCTCGCGGAGAACGCGGCCGCGGACAAGCGGTTTGATCCGCAGGGCACCATCACGCGCAACGCGGACGGCTCCTGGAAGATGAAGAGCACGAAGGTGCGCATGAGCGCCTTCCCGGCCTCCGGCTACGACGCGAAGCAGATCCCCACGTACGACCGCGACGTGCTGGCGAGCCGCGGCTACATGCAGGCGCCGAACGACTGGAAGAACATCGAGATGACCGGCTTCGTGAAGGTCAACGCGGTGAACAACAACCAGGACAACTTCGCCTGGTACGCGCGCGGCGGGAAGCACAACGACAACCACTCCGGCTGCGAGGGCAGCAGCTACAAGGGCGGCCTGCACTACGACGGCCGCGTGCGCTGGGAGAAGGAGACGTGGCACGTGTCCTACGACCAGGCGCCGTACAAGCCGGCCGCCTCCGCGCTGAAGGGCCGCTGGGTGGGCTTCAAGGCCGTGATGCACAACGTCCCGGGCGCGAACGGCGGCGAGGCCGTGAAGCTGGAGCTGTACCTCAACGACAACGCCGACAAGGTCACCTGGAAGAAGGTCTACGACCTGACCGACGACGGGAAGTGGGGCGGTGACGCCCAGCACTGCGGCGGCTCCGTGGGCGCCATGCCGATTACCTGGGGTGGCCCCATCGCCACGTTCCGCTGGGACAACGCCTCGGACGTGGACTTCAAGTGGCTGAGCGTGCGGGAGATCCAGCCCTAGGCGGGCCGCACGCCTCGGTGTTTTGAAGTGGAAAACGTAAGGGAGGCCTCGAGAGGGGCCTCCCTCTTTTTTGTTCGCCGCCCGACGTGACGTGCGTGGCTTTTCCGACAGGAGGGGCACGCTGGGGTGCCGCTGGAAAGAGACGCCCTAGCTTCGCAGCCTAGCTGACGCCGGGGCCATGGGCCGCCCGCGCACTTTCACGCCAGGGCGCGGTCCTCCCGGCCGCCCCCTCCACACGAGGGACGACGTTCATGCGGATCACCTTCCTGGGTCATGCGGGCTTCGCGGTGGAGACCGCCGGAGCGCTCGTCGTCATGGATCCGTGGCTGACGCCCCAGGGGGCCTTCGACTCCGCGTGGATGCAGCTGCCGCGCAACCACCACCTGGCGCCGCGCGTGAAGGAGCTGCTGGAGACGCCGGGCAAGGAGCGCTTCCTCTACATCAGCCACGAGCACAAGGATCACTTCGACCCGGAGTTCCTGGCCACCATCGCGAAGCGGGACTTCACGGTGCTGGTGCCGAAGTTCCGCCGCTCTGAGCTGCGCGACATCTTCGAGAAGTACGGCTGCAAGCGCGTCATCGCGTGCGAGGACTCGCGCGAAATTCCCATCAAGGGCGGCTACATCAAGCTCTTCGTGTCCGAGCAGGGCACCAACCGCGACTCCAGCGTGATGGTGCGCGGGGACGGGCAGTGCTTCCTCAACATCAACGACTGCAAGATGCATGACCGGCTGGTGCGCGTCATCGCGGAGGAGGGGCCCATCGACGTCTTCTCCGCCCAGTTCTCCGGCGCCATCTGGCACCCCACCTGCTACGAGTACCCGAAGGAGACGTACTCGGCCATCAGCCTGAAGAAGCGCGACAGCAAGTTCGAGGCGGTCGCGCGCGCGCTGGAGGTCGTGCAGCCCCGCGCGTACATCGCGGCGGCGGGCCCGGCGGCCTTCCTGGATCCGGCGCTCTTCGACCTGAACTTCCAGGACGTGAACATCTTCCCGCGCGCGCCGGTGCTCTTCTCCTACCTGGAGAAGCGCATGCCCACGCTGCCCACGCGCTACCTGGAGCCCATGCCCGGGGACGTGCTGGACGCGGGCTCGCTGGAGTTCGTGTCCCAGGTGCCGGAGCGCGTGACGACGGAGAACTTCCAGGACTACCTGCACACGTACGCGAAGGACATGGCCTACGTCTTCCGCGAGCGCCGCCGCAACCTGATGCGCGAGGAGGTGGACGAAATCCACGGCCGCCTGCGCACGGAGCTGCAGCGCAAGCTGGACCTGCTGGATCTGCATGACCGGGTGGGCATGCCGCTCTACGTGGAGCTGACGGAGGCGCCCACGCGGCTGTTGCGCGTGGACTTCAAGAACCGCCGCGTGGATGAAGTGACGGAGATGCGCGACAAGAGCCGCTACGCGATGAAGGTGAACGCGAGCGACATCGTGCGCGTGCTGGACCGGAAGCTGAACTGGGAGGACTTCCTCTTGTCCTTCCGCCTGCGCCTGTCGCGCAACCCGGACGTCTACGAGCCCGTGCTGCACGGCTTCCTGGGCGTGGAGGTGGAGGACATCCGCGAGTTCTGCGACGGCATCCGCGCCACGGAGAGCCAGAAGGAGCGCACCGTGGTGGAGGCCGGCGGCAAGCGCTTCTCCATCCTGCGCTTCTGCCCGCACCAGGGCGCGGACCTGGCCGAAGGCTGGGTGGAGGAGGGCCGCTACGTGGTGTGCCCGCGCCACCGCTGGCAGTTCGACCTGCAGAACGGCGGCGGGTGCAAGACGAACAACTCCACGCTCTGCGCGGAGCCCGTCGCGGACAAGCCGGTGGAGAGGGTGGAGCGCGGCGGCGACAAGGCCCCGGCGGAGAAGCTCCCCGCCGTGGACAAGGCGCCCGTCGAACCGCCGCGCGTCTGACGGCCTTCAGCTGCCCCGGTAGGTGGAGAAGCCGAAGGGGCTCAAGAGCAGCGGGACGTGGTAGTGCTCGTCGGTGGCCGTGACCTCGAACACGACCTGAACGTACGGGTAGAAGCCCCGCTGCCCCCGGGCCTGGAACCAGGCCCCGGTGTCGAACGTGAGGCGGTACACGCCGGGCGCAAGCTTCGTGTTCGCGCCCGACAGGTCCTTCACCCGTCCATCCGCGTTGGTGACGCCCCGGGACAGCTCCCGGAAGTCCTCACCCGCGCGGGCCTCCAGCGTGAGGGAGAGCCCTTCCGCGGGGCGGCCCGTGCTCGTGTCCAGGACATGCGTGCTGAGGGTGCTCATGACGCGAGGAGCTTCTCCAGTCGGATGCGGGTGATCTTCGCCTGCTCCCCGGCCGCGATCTTCAGCTCCTCGTCCGAGGTGTGGTGCATGCGGTCCTGGAGCAGCTCCAGCATCTCCCGGGCGCTCTTGCCCGTGGCGCAGACGAGGAAGATGAAGCCGTAGCGGGACTCGTAGTCGCGGTTGCCCTGGGCCAGCGCCTGCAACACGCCTTCGTCCGCGCCGGCCACGCCCTTCTGCTCCTGCGACGACCACTGCGCGGTGGAGGCGAACTTCTCCCGCAGCTTGGACACGTCGCCGATGCGCGGGTGGTGCGTGAAGGCCTCCTTCCAGTCCTCCGGCCCCGTGCGCGCCCAGGCGTCCACGGCCTCCGCGTACAGGTGCTCCGCGTCGCGGAACGGGCGGACGGCCAGCATCCGCTGCACCCACTTCGTGCTGCCGCAGCAGCGGGTGAGGGCCTGGGTGGCCTCCTCCGTCGTCACGGTGTTCAGGCGCTCCAGGGGCGTGGTCACGCCGGCTCTCCGAAGAGGCGCAGCCGGCTGACGCCGCCGTCCGGGAAGATGTTGAGGCGCACGTGGGTGATGGGGCCCACGTCCTTCAGCTCCTTCTCGAAGACGTGGCAGTGGTCCGCCTGGAGCTTCGACTGGGGCAGCAGCTCCTTCCACTGGAGGTGCGTCGCGTTGGCGAAGTCCAGCAGCGGCTCCTCCAGGTGGATGCCCTCCAGCGAGCAGCGGTCCGGGAAGTTGCCCTTGAAGAAGTGGGTGTCCACCTCCGCGCGGCGCAGCGTGCCCGCGGTGGCCAGCTTCACGACGATCCAGTCGAAGCCCGGCACGCGCTTGCGGCGCGTCTCCCAGCCCTCGCCCATGTTCGCCGCGCGGCCCGGGAAGATGAGGTTGTCCTTCGTGCCGAAGAACTGATCGTTGCAGGTGACGACGGAGCCGCCGTTGGCCGCCGCCGCCAGGTCCACGAGGCCGGCCTTCTTCAGGGCGTGCCAGTCCGGCAGCACCTGCCCGTGCACGCGCAGGCGCGCGACGCCGCCGTCCGGGTAGATGTTGAGGCGCACGTGCGTGAAGCGCCGCTCGTTCGCCACGGCGAAGAGGTTGCGCGAACCGCCGCGCAGGCGCTGCTTGGGGACCAGCTCCGTCCAGCGCGACACGTCCGCCGCCAGCGACTCCGGCGACGGATCTCCTTCCACCTCGCACGCGTCCAGGGAGGCGTACTCGGGGAAGTTGCCGATGAAGTGGTTGGTGTCCACGTCGATGCCGTGGATGGCGCCGGGCAGGCCCAGCTTCACGATGCACCAGTCATGGCCGGGCACGCGCTTGCGGCGCGTCTCCCAGCCGTCCATCCACTTGCCGCGCTCCGTGTACTTGTCCGCGATGAAGACACCGCGCCCGGGCTCCAGCATGGCCTCCTTGGGCGCGAAGAACTCGTCGTTGGCCAGCAGGGCCTTGCCTCCCACCTTGCGTGCGGCGAGGTCAATCAGGTCGGCGAAGGCGACGTGCATCGCTCCGGGTGCTTCGGCTTGCATCGGTATTCCTCTCCCGGACCGCCGGGGCTCATCCGCGCGGCAGCCACTGCCCGATGCGCGGGCCCGTCAGTCCCTCGGTGGCGTCGAAGATACGCTGACCGCGCAGGTATGTCCTCATCACCCGGCCTTCCAATTCGCGGCCGGCGTAGGGCGTCAGCCGGTGCCGGTGGCGGATGTCCTCGGGCGCCACCTTGAAGCGCGCCTCCGGGGCGAAGACGACGAAGTCCGCGTCCAGCCCGGGCCGGATGGCGCCTTTGCGCCCCGACAGTCCGGCCAGCTTCGCGGTGCGGTGCGCCATGCGGTCCACCAGCGCGTCCAGGCCCAGGCCGTGCGCGCGCATGCCCGTCCACACCGCGGACACGCTGAGCTGCAATCCGGCGATGCCGCCCCACGCGCCGGAGAAGTCCCCGGCCTCCAGCTTCTTGAGCGCGGGCGTGCAGGGCGAGTGGTCCGACACCACCAGGTCGATGAGGCCGCTCTTCACCGCGTCCCACAGCCGCTCTCGATTCGCCGCCTCGCGGATGGGCGGGGCGCACTTGAAGTGGGTCGCGCCGGCTTCAATCTCCTCCGCGGTGAAGGTCAGGTAGTGCGGGCAGGTCTCCACCGTGAAGGGCAGCCCTTCCGCCTTGGCCTTCGCGATGTCGTCCAGCGCGTCCGCGGCGGACAGGTGGACGATGTGCACGGGGCCCCGGTGCTTGCGGCACAGGTCGATCATCATCCGGATGGCGTCCACCTCCCACGCGGCCGGGCGGGACGCGAGGTAGCTGGCGTACGCGCGCACGTCGCCCGCGAAGGGCGGCTCGTGGTCCGTCAGCTCCGCGTGGACCAGCAGCGGCACACCGGCCTTCGCGAGGATGGGCATGGCCGCGTCCAGCACCTCGCGCGTGGCGGCGGGGAACTCGTCCACGCCCGAGTGCACGAGGAAGCACTTGAAGCCCGGCGCACCGGCGTCGACCATCGCCTGGAGTTCGTTCGCGTTGCCGGGGATGACGCCGCCCCACAGGCCGTAGTCGATGGCGCACTGGCCGGACGCGGCCTCCGCCTTGGTGCGCAGCGCGGCCAGGGACGTGGTGGCGGGGATGGAGTTGAGCGGCATGTCCACCACGGTGGTGATGCCGCCCGCGGCCGCCGCGGCCGTCGCCGTGGCGAAGCCCTCCCAGTCCGTGCGGCCGGGCTCGTTGATGTGCGCGTGGCTGTCCACGATGCCGGGCAACAGCGCGTCGCGGCCCAGGTCCACCACCTGCGCGTCCCTGGGCACGTCCACCGTCGCGTGGATGCCCTCGATGCGCCCGTCGCGCACCACCACCGCCGCGGCGCGCGTGCCCTCGGGCGTCACCACGCGCTCGCTGCGAAACACGGTTACAGATGCACTCACGTCTCGAACTCCGTCGTCGCGTAATCGGCGAGCGCGCGGAAGTGGCGCTCGCTGTCATCCAGGTAGAGCTGCCTGGTGATGCCGCCCACCAGGCGGGGCAGGCTGTACTTCATGCCGGAGATGCTGGCACCGCCGAAGCCCAGGGAGAGCAGGCACCCGAAGGTGTAGTTGAACACGCCGCTCAGCCACGGCGCGCCGCCGGGCTGCTTCTCCTGGA
Organism: Corallococcus sp. AB049A; assembly: GCF_003668885.1. Taxonomy (NCBI): domain Bacteria; kingdom Pseudomonadati; phylum Myxococcota; class Myxococcia; order Myxococcales; family Myxococcaceae; genus Corallococcus; species Corallococcus sp. AB049A. The sequence goes on from NZ_RAWL01000271.1 coordinate 6,172, forward strand.
ACTCGAACGACGGGCCCAGGTACGGGTGGCGCAGGAGGTCCGCGTGCCGTTCGTTCTCCGGCGGCGTGAAGCGGTCCTTCCACAGCGCGATGTGCGGGTGCAGCTCCGCCAGCTCCGGCCGCAGCGACAGGTCCGTGGTGAAGCCGGACGCGATGATGAGGAAGTCGAACGTGTGCGTCGCGTGCGGCGTGCGCACCACGGCCTGGCCGTCCTGGGCCTTCACCTCCACCCAGGGGCTCTCCGCGTGCAGCTGGAAGTGCGGGTGGCGGCGGGCACGCTCGAAGGTGTCGCGCGGCGGCAGCTGGCCCATGTCGATGATCTGCCGGATGAAGCGCCAGCGCTGCGCGTCCGGCAGGTCGCCATGGTGGCGCAGGAAGCCCGCGAACTCGGCCCAGCGGTAGGGGTTCACGTTGGGCAGCTTCTTGCGGCGGTAGAACAGGTCCACCTGGCCCGCGCCCGTCTCCAGCGCCACGGAGGCGTTGTCGAACGCGGAGGCCCCCGCGCCCAGCACACCGATGCGCTTGCCCCTCAGCGCTTCGAAGTCGATGGGGTCATGCGTGTGCGCCCACAGCGCGCGCGGCAGCGGCTGCACCTCCGGAGGCGCGTCCCAGCGGCCGGAGCCGTCGATGCCGGTGGCCAGCACCACCTTGCGCGCGAGGAGGAACTCCGTCTCGCCGTTGTGCGCGGCGGGCACTTCGAAGCAGTCCAGGTCCTGGCGCCAGTGCAGCGCGCCCGCCTTGGTGCCGCACTTCACGGGGATGCCCAGCACGCGGCGGTACCAGAGGAGGTAATCCGCCCACAGCTCCTTCGGGATGAGGGCCACCTGCTGGAAGCCCTCCACGCCGTGCTGCGCTTCGTACCAGGCGCGGAAGGAGAGGTTGGGGATGTTGTAGTCCGGACCGGTGAGGTACTTGGGCGTGCGCAGGGTGATCATCCGCGCGAACGTCTTCCAGGGCCCGTGGAAGCCGTCCCTGCCGTCATCCAGCACCAAGAGGTTCGTCACCCGCTCGCGCATCAGCCCGAACGCGGCGCCCAGTCCGCTCTGGCCTCCGCCGATGATCAGCACGTCCAGGATGGGACGTCCGTCCGGCGTCGAGCGGGGCGGCACCCAGCCGCGCGCGGGGTAGGACAGGATGTCCAGGTCGCGGCGGAGGGCGTCTTCCAACGCCTCCAGTCCCTGCGGTGGACGGAACGTCGAAGCCAGCGGGTCGCGGTCGGGCATCAGCCTCAAGCAACCCACGCCCGGATCTTCCATGCAAGGGGGCCCCCTCCGGCAGGGGCCGGTTCCGGACGGCCGCGTCAGCGGTGCGAGGTGGGGCCGGCCGCCTGGGGCACGCGCAGCTCGAAGCGCACGCGGGCGTTGTCCGTGCGCATGCCGGCGGGGCCTTCCAGACTCAGCGCATCCGCGGGCAGCTGTCCCTCCCAGACGCGCTGGCCGTCCGCGTACACCGTCAGCACGCTCGCGTGGATGCGCGCGCGCAGCACGTGCGTCTCACCGGGGGACAGCCGCTCCAGGGGCTCCATGAAGCGCGGCCTCACGGTGGTGTAGCCGGCGTTGCCGCACTCGGCGCTCTCGTGGTCGTCCGGGTTGCGCTTGAAGTTGACCACGATGCCCGCGGGCGGGGCGATGCGCCACATGGCGTAGATGACGTTGCAGCCATCCCGGGCGCGCAGCTTGAGCCCCACCTGTTCGCGCTTCTGGCCCGACGCCAGTGGAACCACGTCCCCGGTGGTGCCCAGCCAGGTGAAGCGCAGCTCCGCCTCGTCGCCCGTCGTCTCCGGGACGACCGCGCGCTGACGTGGGCCCTCGATGGCGAACCGGGTCCCGTCCTCCTGGAGGTCTTCGATCTGGCCTTCCGTGACGTGCAGCTGCCGCCGTGTGACGGGGGCGAGTTCCCTCGGCTCGGTTGGATCCGCGCGCGTGTTGGAGGACACGGGGGAGGACATGGGGGAGGACATGGGCTTCCTCGATCTGTTGCAGCCGCCGTGGCTCAGGAACAGGGCGCCCGCCCACAGCATCAGCACTCCCGACGTTCCGAGCGCCACCCACCGCTGCTGTCTCGCATCGCTCATGGGCCCGTGCCTCCCAGGAGCGACCGGAGCGTCTCCAGGTGCGCGCTCAAATAGGCCTGTTCGGCCTGGAGCCGCGCCAGCTCCAGCAGCAGGTAGTCGCGGAAGCGGCGCACCTGCCGCGTCTGCAGTTGCTCCACCTCGCGCAGCTGCCCCTGGAGGTCCGACACCAGCGCGGACAGCTCGCCCAGTCGCTGTCGCTCGCTCTGCTCGGTGATGCGCAGCTCGCCCAGCAGCTGACGCACCCGCCGGGGCGCGCCGTCCACCGCGTCGCGCGTCTCCTGGCGGCGGCCCTCGCGGGCCTGGGCGTTGGCCCGGCCCTGCCACAGCTGGCCCAGGTTGTAGCCCAGTGTGAGCTGGCCGAAGAGGGGCGTGCTCTGGTCCACGTCGAAGACCTCGTCGTAGCCGCCGCGCACGCTCAGGCGCCACGCGTCCGCCGTGCGCAGGCCGCCGGTCAGGACCTCGACCTGATCATCCGCGGCCTCGAAGGCGCTGAGCAGCACGCTCAGGTTCTGCCCCTCCGGCACCGCGGGCTCCAACGCCAGCTGCTCACGGGCCCGGGCCGTGTCGCGCGCCAGCGAGCGCAGGTGATCCAACCGCACCTGTACGGCGTTGAGCTCCTCCAGCGTCGCGCCGCCGTCGCGCAGGTCGTCGCGCACCTGGGCCACCAGCTGTTCCGCGCGGGGCAGGGACGTGGCCAGCGCCTTCGCGCGAGCCTCCAGCGCCGCCGCCTCGCCCAGCCGTGGGCCCTGCTCCACGGCGCTCTGGAGCGCGGCGAGCGCCTGGTAGCGCCGGCACTCGGCCTCCGCGCGCGTGCGCAGCGTGTGGCCCCGGTAGAGGCCCACGAAGTCGTAGCCCAGCCCCGCGGTGACGCGCAGCTTGGGCGAGCCCAGGGGCGAGTCGTCCGCGCCTCCCGCCGCGTCGCCCGCGTTCACCGCGCCCACGCTGCCGAAGACCTCCGGCGCCCACTCCAGCGCGGCCTGCGCGCTCGCGGTGCCGCGCACGCGCTCGCAGTAGCCCTTCGCGAGGTCGCCCCGGGCCCGCACCGTCCCCGCTTCCTGCGCCGGGGCCATGCCCGCCCACAACCCGAGCCCCAGCAGGGCTCCCCTCGCGAGGCTCGTCCGCATCCGCCGCTTCCTTTCGTTGTCCAAGATGGGGCTCACAGCATCAACGGGGGCCGGCCCAGATGAAGCAGCGGCTCGCGCGCGCTCGGCGCGTCGCGAAGCTGGAGCTCCACCATCACGCCTCGCAAGTGGTACTGGCGGATGGGGTGCTGCTGGGTGACCTCGCCTTCCAGCACCGGGCCCACCACGCCCACCTCGCGGCACCAGACAATCTTGAGCGCGCAGGTGTAGAGCGGCGTGCCCGCCCGGGCGTTGGGCAGGTTCTCGTAGGGCACGAAGGCCACGGTGAGGTTCTGCTCCAGCGCCTTGAGGTACGGCGAGTCGTGCACCACCTGGAGCAGGTGATCGAAGCGGCGGATGCGCTCATCCAACGCGCGCACGTCCGCCTCCAGGCTCTTGCGCTGCGCCTCCGCGCGGGCCAGCGCCAGCACGGACTGCGTGTACTCCCGCTCCAGCAGAAGCGTGTCCGTCGTCAGGCCCTCGGAGACGTCGTCGCGGCCCAGGCCGTTCTCCGCGGCGGTGAGCCCCTCGCTCTCGCGCCTCAGCGTGTCCAGGCGCATGTCCAGGTCCACCGTCTCCTGCGCCAGGGACAGGTTGCTCTGCGCCATCTGCGCCAGGTGGTGGTTGGTGGTGAGCACGTCCTCGCGCTCCATCAGCTTCGCGCCGTAGAGCGCGTTCGTGCGCGTGCGCGCGAGGCCGCTGTACGCGCGGTTGGACTCGGCGATCTCCGTGCCCGTGCGCAGGTACTCCTGGCGCAGCGCGGACAGCCGCTTCGCCAGCCTGTCCCGCGCGCGCTTCTCCCCCTTGAGCGCCACGACGAAGCGCTGCTGGAAGGAGCGCTCCGTGGCCACGGTCCGCTCGGCCTCCAGGAGCTTGTCCGCCGCCTCGCGCCGCCGGGCCATCAGCCCGTCCCGCTCCGATTCCTGCTGCGCCGCCTGCGCGTTGAGCGACAGCACGTTGGGGTCGGTGGGCGACAGGATGGTGGGCGTGGCCCAGCTGCTGTTCGACAGGAAGAAGCCCTGCACCGCGAGGAACGACATCAGGCCCAGGAGGATCAGCGCCAGGAGCACCGAGCCCATGAACTTGTACGCGGACACCGCGACGGAGTTGAGCCGGTTGGCGACCTGTTGATTCATGACGGGGTTCCCTCGCCTGCGGAGTTGGACGTGAGCTTCGCGGGGGCGGGGACCGGCTCCGGGACGGGGGCCACCGTGGGGCTGCCGCGCGTCTCCCAGCTGCCGGAGTCGAGCGTCAGCAGGGCCAGCGGCGTGAAGAGCGCGTACGTCACCGGCATGAGCAGCGCCATGGGCAGGAAGCTCACCGGGTGCACGCGCCGGTCCTCTGGCAGATAGCGCGTCTCCAGCCGGTAGATGAAGCCCAACAGGCCAATCACCAGGAAGTGGAACGCGAGGATGTCCCAGAACTCGCCGTTGAGCAGGTTGTGGACGATGACCACGGGGTACGACAGCAAGAGCGCCAGCTGCGACACGTAATGCACGGTGATGACCGGGTGCAGCCGCCACGCGTGCGACAGGCCGCAGATGAGGTCCACCAGGTTGGAGCGCCGCCAGCGCAGCTGCTGGCTGAAGTAGCCCGCGAGCGTGGAGGGCGCGGCGGTGAAGCAGTACGCGTCCAGCGTGTAGACCGTTTCGTAGTCGTGCTTGACGATCTGCCGCGTGAGGAAGCGGTCCTCGCCGTACTTGATGGGGATGCCCGCGATGGCGCGCGCCTCCAGGATGGGCTCCAGCTCCAGCAGCACGGACCGGCGATACGCCGTCAGACAGCCGGACAGGCACATCACCTGGCGGAAGGAGCGCTCCAGGTCCTTCAGCCACTTCTGGGCGAAGTGGAACTTGATTTCGATCATCCGCGTCAGCCAGTTCTGGTGACGGTTGCTGACGAAGGTGCGTCCGCCCACCGCGGCGACGTTGGGGTGCACGAAGCGGCGGATGAGCTGGCGCACGGCGCTCTTCTCCACCACCACGTCGGAGTCCACGGAGACGATGATCTCCGCGTCCTCCGCGGCGCGGACGCCCCGGTTGATGCCCTTGCGCTTGCCCATGTTCTCCGGGTTGCGCATCACCCGGACGTTGGCGTGGCCCTCCGCGGCCTTGCTGGCCCACGCGAAGCTGTCGTCGCGCGAGCAGTCATCCACGACGATGATCTCCAGCAGCTCGCTGGGATAGTCCTGATCCAGCAGCGCCTTGACCGTGTGGTAGATGCCCTGGCCTTCGTTGAACAGCGGAACGACGATGGCGACCCTGGGGCGGTAGGTGTCATCCACCCGTTCGAACCGCCGCCCCTTCAGCCGCCGCAGGAAGGGGCCGAGGATGTAGCGGTTCATCAAGACGACGATGAACAGCAAATGGATGGGAAACAGTTCCATCGGCCCCGCACGCCCCCTCACGCCC
>NZ_RAWL01000272.1:0-11771 GCF_003668885.1 Corallococcus sp. AB049A
GGCCGCGTTCTTCCCGGAGGGGTCGCCGATGAGGGCGGTGAAGTCCCCGATGAGGAACACCACCGTGTGGCCGAACTCCTGGAAGCGCCGCATGCGCGTGAGCAGCAGCGTGTGGCCCAGGTGCAGGTCGGGACGGCTGGGGTCGAAGCCCGCCTTGATGATGAGCGGCTTGCCCTTGTCATAGGAGCGCTGGAGCTTCTTCTTCAGGTCCTCCGGCACCTGCAAATCCACGGTGCCGCGAGTGACTTCTTCGAACTGCTCTTCGGGGGTCGCCTTGCGCAGTGCGTCCGGGTTCATGGCGCCGCGGACACTAGCCCAAAAAAGACAACGGGCAGGGCAGGACTTCCAACGTCCGCCCCACCCGTGGCTGTCACTCCGCCTGTCCTGCGACTCAGGTACCGGTCAGGTGTCGAGGAAGTCGAAGCTGCGGCAGAGGCCGCGCAGCGTCTGGCTCTCCGTGACGATCTGGTCCATGTCCACGTCGTCGTTCGTCGTGGGCAGCGCCTGGACGATCTGATCGTTGAAGGCCAGACCCACCCGGCGGCTGCGCGAGCTGGCCGCCTTGAGGGTGGCGTCGTAGTAGCCACCGCCGCGTCCCAGCCGCTTGCCGTCCGGGCTGAAGCCCAGGCCGGGCACCACGAACAGGTCGATCTGATCCACCGCGATCAGTTCGGAAGAGTTCGTGGGCTCACGGACGCCCAGGCGCCCCGGCTCCAGCTCGCTCTCCGACTTGATGGCCCGGAAGGCCAGGATCCGCCCGTGCACGTGGGACAGCGGGTAGCAGACGATCTTCTCGTCCTGCAACGCCGCGATGAGGATGTCCCGGGTGGGCACCTCGCCCCGGATGGGGGCGTAGAGCGCCACCGTCCGCGCATTCTGATAGTAGGGCGATGCCAGGAATCGAGACTGGACCTTGAGGCCCCGCTCGTCGATGAGGTCGTTGGTCATCGCCTTTCGGCGAGCCGTCAGTTCCTCACGAAGCGTTACCTTCTTCTCCGCCGCCGCCGTATCCACCGCCGTCTCGCTCACCGCCGCCGCTCCAAGAAAAAAGTCCCCCGCCGAGCCGTGTGCCCAGCGTCCATTGAACCCTTAGAAGCCAGGTGGGGACCGAAATCATGTCACCGCAGGCTTCCCTCATCCCCGGTGAAGGGGGAGGGCTTGCACATGGCGACCGAAACGGACCCCGGAATGGACGTATCGGTTCGAATTTCTGCTGGGCATCACGCACCCCGCAGGGAACAGATCTTTACCGCTGAAATCTCGCTACAAGTCCTTAGAATCACTGGGAAATTCCCAGGGCGTTCTGGGAAAATGATAAGGACGGAGAAGCGTGCGGTCAAGCCGTCCTCGCGCGTTTACAAGCCGCCCCGTGGACTTCTATGATGCCCGGGTCCCCGACATGTTGCGTCCGACCCCAACATTGGCTCTCGCGGCGGTAGCCTGCCTCACCTCCGGATTCGCCTGGGCGGGTCCGCAGATGAACAGTTCCTACCAGGCGGATGCCTTCGGCCCCATCGAGTTGCGCTCGGACGGGGAGCACCTGGTCGGGACCGCTCCGGCCGGAGGGCCCTGCCAGCGCCAGGACGCCGGGCCGATCCTCACCGGCGACTTCCAGGGGAACGTCTTCCTGGGGGAGATCACGCTCTGTCAGACGGGGGACACCTGCACCCCGTCCCGCAGCTTCCCGGTGATGCTCGTCTACAATGTAGAGGAGCGGGCGCTGGGCGGCGTGGTGAAGCTGGAGGACGACTGCGAGTCCCCGGCGCTGCCCAAGAACCGCATGCTGGTGTTCCGCGAGGCGAGCCAGGGCGCGTCGGTGACGCCCGTGCCCACGCCAGCGCCGGAGCAGCGCCAGGCGCAGGCTCCGGCTCCCCCGTCGGGTGGAGCCGCGCAGGTGGCGGCGCAGCGGCGGCTGGAGCCCCTGGACGTGGCGGCCACGCTGAAGCAGGGCCAGGCCCTGCTGGTGCAGAACAATCCCATCGGGGCCTCGCAGCAGTTCCAGCTGGTGCTCTCCCAGGAGCGGGAGAAGAACAACGCCTGGGCGCTGACGGGCATGGGCGTGGCGCACTACCTGCGCAAGCAGCACCCGGAGGCGCTCAAGTACCTGGAGCAGGCGCGCAGCGCGGGCAGTGGCCTGGCGAGGGCGGAGGCCTTCTTCTGGACGGCGTGCGTGAAGCGGGCGGCGCAGGAGTCCGGGTTCGCGCAGCTCGCGCTGCGCCAGGCGGTGCAGGCAGGGTGGTCCGCGCCGGAGAACAACGCGCTGGTGGAGCGTGAGCTCCAGCAGTTCGCCAACGAGGGAACGTTGTACGAGGCGCAGTTGAAGCAGGTCCGCGGTCGCAAGCGGGTCCAGGGCCGTGAGTCGCAAGGAGCTGGAAGCGCCAGCCCGTGAACGCGCCGAACTCCGTGTCGAAGCCCGTCCGCGTCTTCGGCAACTACGAAATCCTGTCGCTGTTGGGCAAGGGCGGCATGGCCGAGGTGTACCGCGCGCGCGTGCGCTCCGGTCCCTATGAAGGCTGGACCGTCGCCCTCAAGCGGCTGTTGCCCGCGCTCACGCGGGACCCGGCGTCGGTGGACCTCTTCCGGCGCGAGGCGCAGCTGTCGCGCCAGTTGGACCATCCGAACATCGTGAAGGTGCTGGATGCCGGGATGCTGGACGACGTGTCCTTCCTGGTGATGGACCTGGTGGACGGGCGCGACCTGGGCCACATCCTGCGCCGGTGCAAGGCGCGCGGGATTCCGCTCCCCGTCGACTTCGCGGTGTACCTGGGCAAGGTGCTGCTGGAGGCGCTCGCGTACGCGCACACCGCCACCGGGCCGGATGGGAAGCCGCTGGGCATCGTCCACTGCGACGTGTCCCCGTCCAACCTGTTCATCTCCCGCGTGGGGGAGATCAAGCTGGGCGACTTCGGCGTGTCGCGCGTGCTGGTGGACGGCAAGCTCCAGGGCGGCGAGGTGCTGGGCAAGCCGTACTACCTGTCCCCGGAGTCGCTGCAGGGCGCCGTCACGCCGGAGGCGGACCTGTGGGCCGCGAGCGTGGTGCTCTACGAGTTGCTCACGCTGAGCCGGCCCTTCGTGGGCACGACGCCGGAGGAAGTGTTCGCGGGCATCCTGTCGCGCAAGTACCGGCCCCTGCGCTCGGTGCGCCCGGACATCCCCCAGGCGCTGGACGACGTGCTGGCGCGCGCGTTCGCGGAGAACCCCGAGGACCGCTTCCCGTCCGCGGAGGAGTACGCGAAGGCGCTGGCGCCTCACTTCGACGAGTACGTGGGCACGCCGCTGGCCATCGCGGCGGTGGTGCGCGGCCTGTTCGGCACCACGGATGAGATGCCCGTGTACCGGCCCTCGCCGCCCAACGGCCCGTCCGACGACAACGGGTAGCCGGGCGGGCAGGGGCCTGGTGCGCGGGCCTTCCGGCGGTGAGGCCCGCTGCCGCGCTTGCCCCGGATGATGACCTTTCCTCCCGCGAACATGCACCGGGAGGAATCCATGGCGACCGAGCGGAAGCAGCAGCAGCCCGAGCAGGAGCAGCCCACCCGCGAGACGCGTCACGGCGACGAGCGGCGTCCGCCCAAGGCCGACGAGGCCAAGGAGGGGATGCCGGGCTACGGACAGCCGGACCCGGAGGTCCGCGAGAAGAACCTGCCGGATCAGAAGTGGTGATCAGCCCAGCGCGCGCACGAGGGGCACGTGCGTGCACAGGGCGTCCACGACACGGGAGACCTCGGCGGCCGTCGTGCCGGGGCCCAGGCTGAAGCGCAGGCTTCCGCGCGCCTCGGCGGGGGAGAGGCCCATGGCGCGCAGCACGTGGGACGGGGACAGCGTGCCGGAGGCGCAGGCCGCTCCGGACGACACGCGGATGTCCTCCAGGTCCAGCGCCATCAGCAGCGCTTCGCCCTCCACGCCGTCGAAGCGCAGGTTGCTGGTGTTGGGCACGCGCGGTGCGCCCGCGCCGTTCACCGTCACGCCGGGCAGCCGCTGGAGCACCTGCTTTTCGAAGGCGTCGCGGAGGGCACCGACACGCTCGGCGGTGGTGGGCTGATCCGCGGTGGCCAGCTCCAGGGCCAGGGCCAGGGCCTCGGCGTAGGGCACGTTCTGCGTGCCTCCGCGCCGGCCTCCCTCCTGGTGTCCGGGCGTCAGCGCGCGCACGTCCACGCCCTTGCGCACCACGAGCACGCCCACGCCCTGCGGCCCGCCGAACTTGTGCGCGGAGAGGGAGAGGAGATCCGCGTCCACCTCGCGCAGCGTGCACGGGACCTTGCCCGCGGCCTGCACGGCGTCCGTGTGGAAGAGGATGCCGCGCTGACGGCACGCACGCGCGGCCTCCGCCACGGGCTGCAGCACGCCCGTCTCGTTGTTGGCCCACATCAGTGAGCACAGCGCGGTGTCCGGTGTCAGCGCGTCCAGCACGGCCTCCAGCGGCACGCGGCCGTCGGAAGCAGGGGACAACCGCACCACCTGGGCGCCTTCCTTCTCCAGCCGCGTGAGCGCCCCGAGCGCCGCCGGGTGCTCCACCGTGGTGGACACCACGCGGCGGCGTTCTCTCACGGGCCGGGCCGCCCAGGAGCCCAGGAGCGCGAGCGCATCGGCTTCGCTTCCGGACGCGGTGAAGGTGAGCTCCTTTGGCTCGCAGCCCAGGACCCGCGCCACCTTCGCGCGGGCCGCGTCCAGCCGGCCCCGGGCCTCACGCCCGCCGCCGTGCACGCTGGACGCGTTGCCGAAGCCGCCGTCCGTGAAGGCCCGGGCGAGCAGCGCGCCCACCTCCGCGCGCACTGGCGCGGCGGCGTTGTGGTCCCAGTAGATCACGTGTCCTGCGCGGACAGCAGCGACACCGGCCGCTCCTCGGAGACGCCGAAGGCTTCGAGGAAGCGGGACACCACCTCGCGCTTGAGCGCCTTGCGCTTGGCCGCGCTGCCGGACAGGGGCAGCCGCGCGCCCGCCATGCTGCCGTGTCCACCGGAAGAGCCGCCCAGGTCCTCGCACAGCTCGCGGATGAGGCGGCCCGCGTTCATGCGCCGGTCCTTCACGCGCAGGCTCAGGAAGAGCTGGTTGCGGAACGTGCCGTACGCCAGGGACCACTTCATCCCCTCGAGGTACATCATCCGCTCGGCCACCTCCGCCACCATGTCCGGGGAGTAGACCTCCTCCAGGTCGGTGATGATGGCCGTGCCGTAGACCTTCGCCTTCTCGATGGACGTGTGGAACAGCTGGAAGAAGCGCGCCGGCAGCTCCGGGTGCTCAATCTGTCCCAAGAGCTGCTTGTCGCAGCGGGGGAACAGCCACAGGTAGCTGTCCACGTCCGTCTGGGTCGTCTCACGGCCCAGGTCCCGCGTGTCGGCCTTGATGCCGTAGAAGAGCGCGGTGGCGATCTCCACGGAGGGCTCCAGGCGGGCGGCCCGCAGGTACTCCACCAGCATCGTGGAGGTGGCGCCGAAGTCGCCGCCCACGTCCGCGAAGGGGGCCAGCAGGCTCTCCTCGCGCAGCGGGTGATGGTCCACGACCAGGTCCGCGCGGTAGCGCGCCGGCAGCGAGTGGTTGCGTACGGGCGGCTGCGTGTCCACCAGCCCGAAGAGGTCGTACTGACTGAAGTCGATCGTCGACACGTGCGACACCGGCAGGCGCAGCACGCGCACGAAGGCGACGTTCTCCGCACGGCCGATGATGCCGCCGTAGCCCACGTGGGCCTCGATGCCGGCCTTGCGCTCCAGCAGATGGGCGAGCGACACCGCCGCCGCCATGGAGTCGGGGTCCGGGTTGTCGTGCGTGAGGATGAGCGCCCGGCGGTGGCCCTTGGCTACCTGGAGCAGACGGCCCAGCTTGTCGGCGGCAGGCAGCTTCGCCAACCGCGCTGGCGGAGGCTCCGTGAGCTCGCTCCCGGCGAGAAGCTGGGCGCGACGGCTTTGGAGAGAGGGTGTGACAGGCATGGGAACTCTTCTTTTACTTCCTCCGGCGCAGGGATTCGAGAAGTCGGATGTTCTCCCCATAACGTTCCGGAAAGGGTGTTTCCAGCACCCCAATGGTGTCGACGAAGCGCGCGTCCTTCATGAGGCAGCGGAAGGCCGTGAGTCCGATTGTTCCCTTGCCTGGTTCCTCATGCCGGTCCACCCGGCAACCCAGGTCTTTCTTGCAATCATTGAGGTGGAAGGCGCGCACCCGTTGCAGCCCCACGCGCCGGTCGCACTCGTCCATCACCGCCGCGTAGCCCTTCGCCGTCCGCAGGTCATACCCCGCCGCGAACAGGTGGCACGTGTCCAGGCACACCGCCAGCCGCGCTTCATCCGCGACGCGTGAGAGCAGTTCCTCCAGGTGTTCGAAGCGCCACCCAAGCGCGTTGCCCTGGCCCGCCGTCACCTCCAGGCAGATGCGGGCCTGGAAGCCGGGGCAGCGGCGGTGCACCTCGTCCAGCCCCTCGGCGATGAGCTTGAGGCCGCGCGCCTCGTCCGGGTGGGAGCCAGGGTGGAGGATGAGCAGCGGGATGCCCAGGCGCTCGCAGCGGGTGAGCTCCTCGGCGACGCACGCGAGCGACTTCTCGCGGGCCTCCGGTGCTTCACCGGCCAGGTTCACCAGGTAGCTGCCGTGGGCAATGACGGGCAGGCCCGTGCGGCGGGCCTCGGCTCGGAAGGCCTCTGCCTCCGCGTCCGTCAGCGCGGGGGCGCTCCAGCCCCGCGCGTTCTTCGTGAAGATCTGCAGGGCGCGAGCGCCGTGCGCTTCGGCTCGCTGGAAGGCCTGGCTCACGCCTCCGGCGATGGATTCGTGAGCTCCGATGCGCACGGCTTCGACTTCGGCTCTCTCTTCGCCGCTACTCGACGGTCTTGTACTTGCGGCCGAGGTCGCGGAAGTACTTCACGCCGTTGTCGAGCGAGTTCTCCATCGCGTCCATCAGCAACGTGCGGAACGTGGCCACGGGCGCGCGGAAGGACTCGTAGTAGCGCTGACGGTCGATGGAGTGGATGACCGCCGGCATGTAGCCGTTGCGCAGCAGGATGAGGTTGCTGCACATGCGCCCCACCTTCCCGCTGTGCTCGGTGAAGGGGAAGATCTGCAGGAACTCGTGCTGCACCACCGCCGCCTGCTTGATGGGGTGGAACTCGCGGAACTCCGCGCTGGCGGTGTGGTCCACGAGCTTCTCCAGCCGGGCCTGGATCTTCGCGGGCTGGGTGATGTCGTGGAAGTAGGTGCGGTGCAGAGGCATGTCCTTGCGCAGTCCCGCGCGGTCACGCTCCTTGGCCAGCTCCTTCTCCGTGCGCTCACGGCGCTCCATCCGCGCACGCTCCGCCAGTGCCTCCGGCGTGTTGCCCAGGAAGAGGTCGTGCATCCGCTTGATGGTGGTGAGCGTGAGCTGCGACTGCTTCTTCGCGCCCGCCGCCTCCTCGCGGATGAAGTCCGCCACCGCCTTGTGGTTGCGGATCTCCAGCACCACCGGGATCATGGAGGCTTCCGCCGCGGTGCGCTCCGGGAAGAGCGCGGCCATCAGCTCCTGGTGCGTGTACACGACGCCTTCGAGCGCAGCGTCGTGGTAGATCCACGACATCTCGAAGCGGTCCAGGTACTCACGCGCCGGCGGCTTGCCCTTGTAGATCTCAAGGTACTCGCGCAGCTGCTCGTTCTTCTCGTCGATGTCCTGGTAGCGTTCCTTCACGGACTGCGGCTCCTTGTCGCCCCGGCCCGCCCCGGGCGCTGGTTCCCGGAAGACTGCGCCGGGAGGTACAACGGCATGCGGATTCTAGAAATTCCGCGCGGTTGGAACAAATAAAACCCGACTAGAGATTCACCAGAAACACCTCACAGGCCTGATCCAGCAGGTCTTTTGAAAGGGCTGGCGGGATTTGCCGGTATCGGGCGGCGTCCCGGATGAGCGAAACGAGGTCGCGCGGGTGGCAGGAGCGCATCTCCATGCTGCGCGGCTTGTAGTAGTGCTCCACCAGGTAGGTGATGGCCTGGTCCACGTAGGGGATGCCGGCCGCCTCGCACACCCGGCGGAAGATCTCCCGGTAGGACTCCTCGTCGGGGTTCCCCACTTCGATCTTGTACTTGATGCGCCTGAGGAAGGCCTCGTCCACCAGCTCCTTGGGGTCCAGGTTGGTGGAGAAGACGAGCAGCTGATCGAAGGGGATCTCGAACTTCTTGCCCGTGTGCAGGGTGAGGAAGTCCACCCGCTTCTCCAGGGGGACGATCCAGCGGTTGAGCAGGTCCGTGGGGTGGACCTTCTGGCGGCCGAAGTCGTCGATGAGGAGCATGCCGCCGTTGGCCTTCACCTGGAACGGCGCCTCGTAGAAGCGGGTGCTCTCCGAGTAGATGAGGTCCAACGTCTCCAGCGTCAGCTCGCCGCCCACCACGACCGCGGGGCGCCGGCAGAGCGACCAGCGCTTGTCCATCTCAAAGGTCTGCCGGCGGCCGTTGGCGTCGCGGCCTATCTCCAGCGACACGGGGGTGTGGATGATGCGGTCGAAGACCTTGATGATCTGGTTGTCGATTTCCAGGCAGTGCGGGACGAAGACCTCGCCGCCGAACATGTGGGAAATCGCCTCCGCCAGGCTCGTCTTGCCGTTGCCCGGCGGGCCGTAGAGGAAGAGCGAGCGGCCGGAGTTCACGGCCGGGCCCAGCTTGTCCATCAGCTCCGCGGAGACGGTGAGGTGCCCCAGCGCGGCGACCAGGTCCTCCTGGCCCACGACGGGCGTCTCCTCCGTCTGGCTGGAGATGAGGGCGTTGTACTGCTCGATGGGGACCGGGGCGGGGCCCACGTAGGTGGAGCGGGTGAGGGCGTCACGCGCGTACTCGCGGCCCTTCTCCGTGAGGGCGAACTCCACGGACGCGCGGCCAAAGCCCTTGCCGCCGCGCAGGTCCACGAGCTTCTCCGCGGCGAGGAAGTCCACCACGTGCTCGACGACGCCGGACCAGGGCAGGCACATGCTCTCCGCGATGGCCATGCCCGTGCCGGTGCCGGCGTAATAGAGGAACTTGAGGCCCAGGTCCGCCAGCAGCCCCAGTTTCAGGCCCGTGTCCTCCAGCGACTTCGGCTCCGAGGGAGCGATGTCGAGGACGGACGGGTTCTCCAGCTTGAACGGATTGTCTTCGTACGCGTAGCCGGCGGGAGGCATCGGGTACGGGTTCTACCCGATTCCCCCGTCCGCCGGGACTTCACGTCCGCCGACTGTCCTCAAACGTAGGTCAGCCAGTCCGCATAGCGGGCTTCCTGGCCCCGCACGACGCGGAAGTACATGTCCTGGACGAACCGGCTGATGGGGCCGGGCTTGCCGTCGCCAATCTGGCGGTTGTCCACCTCGCGCACGGGGGTGAGCTCCGCGGCGGTGCCGGTGAAGAAGACCTCGTTGGCGATGTAGAGGGCGTCACGGGTGACGGTGACTTCCTCGATGGTGGTGTGGCCGGCGTCCTTCAGCAGCTTGAGCACCGTGTCGCGGGTGATGCCGTCCAGCACGGGGGAGGAGAGGGGCGGGGTCTTGATGATGCCCTTCTTGTTCACCATGAAGATGTTCTCGCCGGAGGCCTCCGCGACGAAGCCGCTGATGTCCAGGAGGATGGCCTCGTCGTAGCCGGCGAGCACCGCCTCGCGCTTGGCGAGGATGGAGTTCACGTACTGGCCGGTAATCTTGCCGCGCACCATGTTCACGTTCACGTGATTGCGCGTGAACGAGCTGACCTTGGCGCGGATGCCCTCCTTGATGCCCTTGTCACCCAGGTACGCGCCCCAGTCCCAGGCGGTGATGCCCACGCGGGTGGGGTTCACCGCGCCCAGGCCCATGGCGCCGTCGCCCATGAAGGCCACCGGGCGCAGGTAGGCGCCATTGGCGAACTGCGCCTTCTGCTTGCGCAAGAGCTCCAGCGTGGCCTCCACCAGTTCATCCTCGGTGTAGGGCATCTTCAGCATGATGATGTGCGCGGAGTCGAGCAGGCGGCGGATGTGCTCACGCAGCCGGAAGACGGCGAGCCGGCCATCGTGGGTCTTGTAGGCGCGGATGCCCTCGAAGACGCCCAGGCCATAGTGGAGGGCGTGCGTCATCACGTGCACGTTGCCCTCGTCCCATTTCATCACCTTCCCATCGAGCCAGATGTGTTCGGCGCGCAGCACGGTGGATGAGGTCGAGCTCATCGGGAGATTCCTCTCGGGCTAGGGTGGGACGGCCTGGGACTTGTACCCAGCGAGACTGGGGACGCAAAGCGTGAAACGCCAACGATTCACGCTCTGTTCTGCGGCGCCGTGCGTCAGGCCTGCGCGATGGTCGGCAGGTTGGCGCGGGCCTTCTCGATGTCGCCCTCGTATTTGAGGACGAGGTTGAGCGTGGAGGCGACGACGTCCGCGCTGAGCGCTTCCGCGTTGAGCAGCGCCAGGCTCTGCGCCCAGTCCAGCGTCTCGCTGATGGACGGGGCCTTCTTCAAATCCAGCGCGCGGATGGCGGCCACGGCCTCCACCACCTGCTCGGCCAGCACCTGGGGGACCTCCGGCAGGCGCGCGCGGACGATTCGCAGCTCGCGCTCGCGGTCCGGGAAGTCGATGTGCAGGTGCAGACAGCGGCGCTTGAGCGCGTCCGACAGCTCACGGGCGTTGTTGCTGGTGAGGATGACGCGCGGGATGTGCTTCGCGCGGATGGTGCCCAGCTCCGGCACCGTGACAGCGTTGTCAGAGAGGACCTCCAGGAGGAAGGCCTCGAACTCCGGATCCGCCTTGTCGATTTCGTCCACCAGCAGCAGGGCCGGCGTGTCCGACAGCTGGGCCTGGAGGATGGGGCGGGGCAGCAGGAAGCGCTCGGAGAAGAACACCGCGTCGCCGGACGCCAGCCGGTCCGCGGCCTCCGACAGCGTGGACGTGCCCTGGGTCAGCTCCCCAATCTTGTCCTTGAGCAGCTGGGTGTAGAGCAGCTGCTTGGCGTACTCCCACTCGTAGAGGGCCTTGGCCTCGTCCAGCCCCTCGTAGCACTGGAGCCGGATGAAGGTCCGGTCCAGCGCCTGGGCCAGGGCCTTGGCCAGCTCCGTCTTGCCCACGCCGGCGGGGCCCTCCACCAGGATGGGCTTGCCCATGCGGTCCGCCAGGAACACCGCCGTGGCGATTTCGGGGGACGACAGGTAGCCCACCGCCTCCAGGCGACGCGCCGCGTCCTCCACGCTGGTGAACGAGCGAATCTCCGGAGTCAGTTGAGGGGGGCTCACGCGCGTCAACTTAACCGACGGCTTCCCGCCGACTGCGGCAAAAATGCCAGGGTTGTGGGGGCGCCGTCCGCACTCTTGAGGGCCTTGGGAGCTGTAACCCTGCGGAATCAGAGTGCGTAATTATTTTCGCACCGCGGGCATGCACCGTGCATCTATGCGGGCGAATCTCAGGACGACGAGGTCGCGGGTCATGTGGGCGTGGCTGAAGCTGGCGATGGCGGTGCTGGTGGTGGTGATGCCGGGGGGCTTCCCCCTCGTGCTGGCGTACATCGCGACGCGGACGTTGCTGGAACGGTGGCGGGTGGCGCAGGCGCAGGCCCGGGAAGAGGGCCGTCCGGTGTCAGTGGTGCGGGACGTGGTGGGCGCGCTGCACTTCCGGGACCTCATCCGTGAGGCCAGGGCGGCCACGGCGCTGTAGCCGGCGCGGGACACCCCTGAGATGGACGAAGGGCCCGGCACTCCCAGGAGTGCGCGGGCCCTTGTCGTTTCAGCAGAACGGGCTGGCTACTTGTCGAGCTCGTCCACGAGCGCCGTCCAGTCGTCCTCGCCGCCTTCGGGGGCGGTGGGCAGCTGCATGACCATGGTGCGCTCCGGGGCCTCCTCGTCCACGG
>NZ_RAWL01000273.1:0-11770 GCF_003668885.1 Corallococcus sp. AB049A
GGAGAAGGAGTCCGGTCCGGCGACGGCGGCCACCCCGCCCGCGCCCCCGGCCCCTCCCGCGCCGCCCGTCATGGACGCGAACGCGACGCCCGAGGAGCGCGCCCTGGCCCGTGAAGAGGCGGACCGGGCTCGCGAGGAGGCCCGTGAAGAGGCGAGGCGCGCCCGTGAAGAGGCCAAGCAGGCCGCGAAGGAAGAGGCCGAGGCCACCAAGGAGCGCATCCGCGAGGAGATCCGCAGCTTCCGCGACAGCTTCAAGCACAAGAAGGGCAAGCGCGGCGCTCGCGACGTGGTGGCGCGCGGACAGAACCTGGAGGTGAAGGAAGGCGAGTCCGTGGAGAGCGCCGTCGTCTACGGCGGCAACCTCATCGTGAAGGGCACCGTGGAGGACGACGCGGTCGCCTTCGGCGGCAACCTGGAGATCCAGGGACACGTGGAGGGAGACGCGCACGCCTTCGGCGGCAACGTCATCCTGGGGCCCAACGCGCAGGTGGAGGGCGACGTGTCCGCCTTCGGCGGCCAGGTGCAGAAGGCGGACGGCGCCATCGTCGAGGGCAGCCTGGAGTCCTTCGGCGGCGCGGGCCTGGGCCGCATGGTGGCCGGGGAGATCAAGCGCGGCATGCAGGAGGGCCAGAACCACGACGCGTCAGCGGACGCCTCCGACGACGATGACGACCACGACCGTGGCGGAGGCCTGGCGTCCTTCATCCTCCAGTTCGCGCTCCTCTTCGGCCTGGGCTTCCTGGGGCAGATGTTCTTCCCGGCGCGCATGAAGGAGCTGGGGGATGAGATCCGCGCCAACCCGCGCCGCAACATCCTGGTGGGCATCGTGGGCGCGCTGGCCCTCATGCCGCTCGCCTTCGTCCTGTGCATCACCATCATCGGCATCCCGGTGGCGTTCGCCCTCCTGGTCGCCTCCATGCTGGGCACGGCGCTGAGCTACGCGGCCATCGCCAGCGAGGTGGGCACGCGGTTGCCGGTGATGCGTGGGCGCAAGACGCAGGCGGTGGTGCTCGCGCTGGGCCTGGGCCTCATCCTGCTCGTCAGCCACATCCCGGTGCTGGGCGTGCTGCTCAACCTGTTCCTCCTCATCCCGCTGGCCTTCGGCGCGGTCATCCGCACCCGGTTCGGCTACCGCGGCGGCCGGGGCATGCCGGAGCCCATCTTCCCCCGGAGCGAGAACCCGGTTTGACGCACCCGGCCTCACGGCCGCCAGGGATTGCCACACCGCATCATGAAGCCCCGCTCCCAAGCGCACCGGGAGTGGGGCTTCTTCCTTCCCCAACAAGCCCCAGGCTCGCGCGCCATC
This sequence comes from Corallococcus sp. AB049A, assembly GCF_003668885.1. NCBI lineage: Bacteria > Pseudomonadati > Myxococcota > Myxococcia > Myxococcales > Myxococcaceae > Corallococcus > Corallococcus sp. AB049A. The sequence goes on from NZ_RAWL01000273.1 coordinate 1,307, forward strand.
ACCTGGGCTGTCGGCAGCGGGTGTTGGCGGAGGGCGGGCGGCCGTTGACAGGCTTTGACCCGCTCCGTCCGGTGCGCCATTTTGCGCGGCACCCATGCGACGCCTCCCAGACGCAACCCCGCGCGGCAGGGCCATCACCGTGGACCTCGAGGGCGAGAGCATCCCCGCCATCGAAGGTGAGCCGGTGGCGTGCTCCCTCATCGCCGCGGGCGAGAACGTCCTCTCCCGCTCCGTGAAGTACCACCGCCCGCGCGGGCCGTACTGCTTCGCCGCGGCCTGCTCGCACTGCCTCATGCGCGTGGACGGGCTGCCCAACGTCTACACCTGCCGCACCCCCGCGAAGGAGGGCATGCGGCTGGAGCGGCAGAACGCGTACCCGTCCGCGAAGGTGGACATCTTCGAGACCATCGACTGGTTCTTCCCCAAGCGCCTGGACCACCACGAGATGTTCGCGGGCGTGCCGGTGGCCGAGGACGTCATGGCGCGCGTGGCCCGGCAGCTGGCCGGCCTGGGCCTCTTGCCCAAGGAGGCGGGCCCGGAGCCCCTGCCCCCGCGCACCTTCCACACCTCCGTCGCGGTGGTGGGCGGCGGCGCGGCGGGCCTGGCGGCGGCGCGGGTGCTGTCCGGCAAGGGCGTACCCTTCCTGCTCTTCGAGCGCGACGCGAACCTGGGCGGACGGCTGGCCCACGGCGCCCCGGAGGACAACGCGCCCTTCGTGCCGGAGGCCACCGCGTTCCCGCAGGGCAGCGTGGTGCGGAGCGCCACCGTCATCGGCCTGTATGACGACGAGCACGGCCGTTACCTGGCCGTCGCCGCGCAGGAGGCGGGCAACCTGCGGCTCTTGAAGGTCTACGCGAAGCGCTTCCTGCTGTCGGTGGGCGGCCATCCCCCCACCCTCCCCTTCGAGAACAACGACCTGCCCGGCGTCATCGCGGGGCGCGCGGCCAGCCTGCTGCTGCGCAAGCACGACGTGGCGCCCCAGGTCGCGGCGCTGGTGGGCCATGGCGCGGAGCTGCACGCGCTGGCGCACCTGTTCACCCAGCGCGGCGTGGAGGTGGTGGCGGTGGTGGACCTGAAGGGTCCGCTGCCCGCGAACGCGCACCCGAAGGCCGTCATGGGTGACGGGCTCAAGGCCCACGGCCTGCGCGGCGTGACGGGGCTGAGCTTCACGCCCCAGGGCGGCCGCAAGCAGAAGGTGTCGTGCGACGCGGTGGTGGTGTCCGTGCCGGTGTCGCCGGGCTTCGAGCTGGCGCGCCAGGGCGGCGCGAAGGTGGAGTTCGACGCGGACGCGGGCCACTTCAAGGTGGAGGCGGACGCGGACGGGCGCACGCAGGCGGCGGACGTGTTCGTCGCGGGCGACGTGGCGAAGGCAGGCACGGCGAAGGAAGCGGCGGCCATGGGCGAGCGGGCCGCGCAGGCGCTGATGGGAGGGCTGTCATGAGCAAGGCGCTCGTCTGCACCTGCGAGGACGTCACCGTCACGGACGTGGAGCACGCCATCGAGCGCGGCTACCACGACGTGGAGTCGGTCAAGCGCTACACGGGCTTTGGCACCGGCATCTGCCAGGGCAAGAGCTGCCACGCCGCGGTGGCCGCGCTGCTCAAGCAGAAGGCCCCGCAGCTCAAGCCGGAGGGCGTGGTGCCCTTCACGCCGCGCCCGCCGCTCTACCCCACGGAGCTGCGCGTGCTGGCCAGCGCCCCCGTGGACGAAGCCGTCCCGCCCGTGGGCGGCGTGCCCCAGGAGCTGGAGCACTTCCCGTCCGCGCTGCGCCCGGAAGGACCGGTGCCCGCGAAGGCCAAGGTGGTCATCATCGGCGGCGGCATCATGGGCCTGTCGCTGGCGTACAACCTGGCGCTGCGCGGGGAGACGGACGTCGTCGTGCTGGAGCGCGGCTACCTGTGCGCGGGCGCGTCCGGCCGCAACGGCGGCGGCGTGCGCATGCAGTGGGGCACCCCGGCGCTGATCCAGCTGGCCAAGCGCTCCATCGACCTGATGAAGGGCTTCGCGCGCGACCTGGGCGTCAACGTCTGGCTGCGCCAGGGCGGCTACCTGTTCCTGGCCAAGCGCAAGGACACGGCCTACCGGCTGGATCGCAACGCCACCCTGCACAACAAGTACGGCGTGCCCACGCGCATCATCACCGCGGACGAGGCGCGCCAGGTGGTCCCGGGCCTCACGATGAAGGACTGCGTGACGGCGGCCTACAACCCGGAGGACGGCGTCATCTTCCCCTGGGCCTTCCTGTGGGGCTACGCGCAGGGCAGCGTGAAGCGCGGCGTGAAGGTGGAGACGTACACGAACGTCACCGGCTTCGAGACGAGCAACGGCCAGGTGCGCAAGGTGAAGACGGACCGGGGCGACATCGCCTGCGACACCGTCGTGCTGGCCTCCGGCGCGTGGAGCCCGGCCGTGGCGAAGCTCGCGGACGTGAAGCTGCCCAACGAGCCGCACCGGCACGAGATCCTCAGCACCGAACCGCTCAAGCCCTTCCTGTCGCCGCTGGTGTCGGTGCTCGACACGGGCCTGTACTTCAGCCAGTCCATGCGCGGTGAAATCGTGGGCGGCATGGGTGACCCGAAGGAGCCCGCCGGCCCCAACATGGGCAGCACGCTGCGCTTCGTGGCGCGCTTCGCCCAGGCCCTCACGGAGCAGCTGCCGCACGTGGGCCAGGTGAAGGTCCTGCGCCAGTGGGGCGGCCTCTACGACGTCACCCCGGACAACAACCCCATCCTGGGACGCACCCCCGGCCTGGACAACCTGCTCCAGATGTCCGGCTTCGTGGGCCACGGCTTCATGATGGCCCCCGCCGTCGCGGAGCGGATGGCCCAGTGGATGACCTCCGGGAACTCCGACGAGCTCTTCACCCGCTTCAACCTCCGCCGCTTCGAGGAAGGCACCCTCGAGCGCGAGGACATGATCATCGGCTGAAGAATTCCGCCCTCCCCGCCCCTGTCTCCACCCGGGACAGGGGCGCTCCCCGCATGTCCGCAAAAGCGGCACTCCCGGAAAATCGTGCAAGCACCCGGGATGGCTGGGGATTCGCCGGGGAACGTGACGTTTCTTTACAAACGCAACCGGGTTGCACGGAGCATCCACGCACCACCCGTGCGGTGGCGTGACGGCGGGCCCCCTCTGGAGCGCGCGCTGGCACGCGGCGTGCCTTGGCCCCCAGCGCCGCGCAATGCCGCGCGGGGGGAGACTCAGAGATGGCCGCGAAGAAGCTCTTGGGTGCGATGCTGGTGATGGGCCTGACGGCGTGTGGTTCCGTGGAGCCCATGGACGTGCCGGACGCGGAGCCCCAGCCCCAGCCCCACGACGCGCTGGCGTCGCAGGAGTCCAACGTCATCGTCGGCACGCTGAACTGGGTGAGCGCCACGTCCCTGTCGGGCACGCAGCGCACGAAGTCCCTGGCGGTGGGCTACCTCTCCATCCCGGCGGTGGGCAGCCGCTGCACGGCGTGGCTCGTCTCCAACGACGTGGTCATCACCAACAACCACTGCGTGGGCAGCAGCTCGGAGGCGGTGGGCGCGCGCGTGTCGTTCAACTACGAGGACGGCGTCGCGTCCGCCTCGCGCGTCTGGTACCCGTGCGCCACGTTCATCAAGACGTGGAGCAGTGACGACATGACGGCGCTGCGCTGCTCGGCCGTGAATGGCCAGCTGCCCGGCCAGGTGTACGGCTTCCTCACCGTCTCCAGCACCAACGCGGCGACGAGTTCCACCGTGTACGTCGTGAACCAGAACTGCGACTACTACACGACGCCGTCCTGCACGCCGACGAAGAAGTCCTCGCCGGGCAAGGTGCTCAACGGCAGCTACAGCACCACGGACATCTCCTACGACGCGGACACGCTGGGCGGCTCGTCCGGCTCGCCCGTCATCTCCACGTCCACGAACCAGGTGGTGGCGCTGCACCACATCGGCGTCGGCGGCAACTCGCAGGGCCGCGGCACGGCCAACACCGGCGTGAAGGCCACGCGCGTGAAGGCGCGCCTGGCGGAAATCGGCCTGTAGTCACCCGGCCGCCTACGTCACGGACGAGGGCTCCCCTCCGGCCAGCAGCACCGGCCTGGGGGGCGCATCCGCTCCGGGCGCGGAGGGCTTCAAGAGCAGCGTCCGCTTGAAGCCGCCCAGCGCCAGCCGTCCCAGGCCCCGCTTGAAGGAGCGCGGCAGGAAGCGCAACAGCCGCATCACCCAGCGGTGCCCCAGGCCGGGGTACACCAGCGCCTCGCCCCGCTCGAAGCCCGCCAGGGCCTCGCGGGCGCACTGGCGCAGGGACAGCTCGAAGAAGGGCGTCACCTCCCCCTCCAGGTGCGGCTCCAGCGCCAGCGGGCCGGGGGCCACGAAGGTGACGGGGATGCCCGCGTCCTTCAGCTCCAGGCGCAGGGACTCACTGAAGCCGTCCAGGAAGCGCTGCGTGGCGGCGAACGTCACCGCGCCCGGCAGGAAGAGGCGCGCCGCGCCCGAGCCCACCGTGAGGATGCCGCCCCGCCCGCGCTCCAGCATGGGGCCCAGCAGGCGGTGGGTGATCATGGCCGGGGCCAGCACGTTCGCATGCACCAGCTCCTCGATGCGCTTCCAGCGCTCCTCGGCGTACAGCCCGCTGAAGGCGTAGTCCGCGTTGTTGATGAGCACGTCCACGCGGACGTAGTGGCGCTCCAGGTGCTCGAAGAGCGCGTCCACGGCGCGCGGATCATCCAGCCGGCAGGCGCGGATCATCACGCCCAGCGTCGGGTTGCGGGCCAGCAGCTCCTCCCGCAGGCTCCCCAGGTCGTCCACGTCGCGCGCGACGAGCACCAGGGTCCTGACCCGGGGGGAGAGCAGCCGGGCAAGCTCGCGGCCGATGCCGCCGGAAGCGCCGATGATGAGCACGGTACCGTTGTCGATGGGAGGGCGCATAGGGGGCCAGGACCTCGGACAGGAAGGTGTCCACGCGCGGATTGCCCTGCGCGCCCGCCCCGTTGCTCGGTACACCCTGAACGCCTGCTTGCCCTCACGGCGTGTGGGGATTAACTGTTCACCAGACCCATAGGAGGACACCCATGGCTGGCCCCTCACGCATCCTCGTGCCGGTGGACCTGAAGGACGGTTCCCGGTCCGTCGTGGACTACGCGCTGCAGCTCGCCCGGCCCTTCGGCGCGACGGTGGACGTGCTGCACGCCTGGGAGCCGCCGCAGTACGTGGCGCCGGACCTGCTGGTGGCCTCGCCCGGCTGGGACGCCACCGCGCTGGAGTCCATGGCGCGCGACACCGCGGGCAAGGAGCTGGAGTCGCTCCTGCGCTCCGTGGACGGCACCGCGCCCGTGGCGCTGTCCCACCGCGTGGTGATTGGCGAGGCGGGCAACGTGGTGCTGGAGGAGGCCGAGCGCGGGAAGTACGACCTCATCGTGATGGGCACGCACCAGCGCAAGGGGCTCACCCGCATGCTGCTGGGCAGCGTGGCGCAGAAGGTGGTGGGCCGCGCCGCGTGCCCCGTGCTCACCCTGCACGTCAGCCCGGAGTAGCGGCCTTCCGGGCCCGGAGCCCGCTCAGGGCTCCGCCCACTGGCGCAGGAGGTTGTGGTACACGCCCGTGAGCATCACCAGCGCGGGGCTCTTGGGCACCTCACGCGTCAGCTGCATGATGGACGTGTCCATGTCGAAGAGCAGCGAGCGCTTCCCCGCGTCGCGGATCATGCTCTGCACCCAGAAGAACGACGCCAGCCGCACGCCGCGCGTCACCGGCGTGACGTGGTGCAGGCTGGTGGACGGGTAGACGATGAGGTCCCCCGCGGGCAGCTTCGCCGAGTGGTTGCCGTAGGTGTCCTCCACCACCAGCTCACCGCCGTCGTAGCTGTCCGGGTCGCTCAAGAAGAGCGTGGCGGACACGTCCGTGCGGATGCGCTGGTTCGTGCCCAGGATGGGCCGGATGGCGTTGTCCACGTGCGAGCCGAAGTCCATGCCCGGCTCGTAGCGGTTGAACAGCGGCGGGAAGACGCGCTGGGGCAGCACGGCGGAGATGAACAGCGGGCTCTTCTCCAGGCCGGCCAGCACCAGGTCCCCCAGCTCCCGGGCGGCGGGGCTGCCTTCGGGCAGCTGGAGGTTCTTCTTCACCTGCATGGACTGCCGGCCGGCGGTGGTCCGGCCGTCCTCCCACGCCGCCTTGTCGAAGACGGCGCGGCAGCGGGCCACCTGCTCGGGCGTGAGGACCTGCGGGATGTGCACCATCATGATGAACGTCCTCTACGCCCGGCGGGAATGTCGCGCGACTAGAACCGCACGTGCGCGGACAGCAGCGCCGAAACGCCCTCCGCCGGCACGGCCTGACCGCCGTAGTACGAGTCGTAGTAGAGCTTGTCGGTCAGGTTGTAGACGTTGAGCTGCAGGTCCACCTTCTGGATGCTGTAGGCCGCGAACGCGTCGAAGCGCCAGGAGTTGGGCACCTTGCTGAGCACCACCGTCGCGTTGGCCGGGTTGTTCACCGTGGCCACGTCCTGGTAGGTGGCGCCGCCGCCCACGGACAGGTTGTCCAGGATGGCGTACGTGGTCCACAGCGAGAAGCTGCGCTTGGGCGTGTTCACCAGGCGCTGGCCCTCCAGGAAGTCATTGGTGTGCTCCTGGATGCTCGCGTCCAGGAACGTGTAGTTGGCGAACACGTTCCAGCGGCGCACCGGGGAACCGGCGATGCCCAGCGCGTAGCCCTGCACGCGCTGCTTGCCCTCCAGCACCGTGGGCGGGCCGTCCGGATCCGAGTTCGGCACGCGCGCGTTCTTCTTGTGGGTGCGGAAGACGGCGGCGTTGACGCTCAGGCGCTCCGCGATGAGGTCGGACTTGGCGCCGATCTCGAAGGTCTCGTTCTTCTCCGGGTCCAGCGTGACGGTGTCGTTGGCCAGCACGGAGAGCTCCGCGCTCGGGTTCTGGGACGTGCCGTACATGCCGTAGACGCTGGCGTTCTCCGCCGGGTGGAGCACCAGGCCCACGCGGTAGTTGAACAGGGTGTTCTCCTGCTCGAAGGCCGCGATGTCGCCGTTGGCGGCCTTGGTCTCGTAGTCGCTGTGCAGGTTGTCCAGGCGCAGGGTGCCCAGGACCTCCACGTACTTGCCGATCTGGATCTGATCCGACGCGTACGCGCCCAGGTTCCACTGGCGGCTGTAGTTGGTGGCGCCCGGGACGCGCGCCACGCCGGACAGGTCCGGGCTGTTGTCCGGATCGAACAGGTCCGCCGGCAGGTTGCCGCCGTCCACGGTGAGGTTGACGCGGCCCAGCTCACGCTGCTCGCGGGACACGTCCAGGCCCACGTTGGTGTTGTGCTTGAGGAAGCCCGTGGTGAACACGCCGCGCACGTCCAGCTGGTCCGCGAAGTAGGTGTTCTCCGCGCTCGTCTCGAAGCGCTGGCGGCCGATGGTGGTGGGCGCCGCGACCGGCGTCAGGCCGCGCGGCGCGGTGGGCCGGGCGAAGCGGTCCACGCCGCCGTAGCGCAGCGTGTTCGTCAGGCGGAACGTGCCGCCCAGGTCCGCCAGCAGGCGCGCCGAGCCGATGTGGACGTTGACCAGCTCCGTGTCGCTGTCCTTCACGCCGTAGAAGTTCTCACGCGGCACGTCCAGCGTGACGGCCACGGGGTAGCCGTTGAAGTACGGCTGGCCGTAGTCCGGGACGCTGTCCTCGTGCTGGTAGAAGTAGTCCACTTCCAGGGCGACCTTCTCCGCCAGCTGCAGGCGCGCGGACGGCGCGACGCCGACCCGGTTCTCCTTCACGACGTCGCGGCCCGCGACCCCGGCCAGCTGCCCCACGGCGCTCACGCGGAACTGGAAGCTGTCGGAGACCTCCTGGTTGACGTCCGCCTCGATGCGGCCGGTGGGCGACGTGCCGCCCGACAGGCGCAGGTCCGTGAAGGAGCCCTTGCGCGCCTTCTTCGTCACCAGGTTGATGGCGCCGCCCGTGGAGCCGCGGCCGAACAGCACCGACGACGGGCCGAAGTAGACCTCCACGCCCTCCAGGTTGAACGTGTCGCGGGTGAACCAGCCCAGGTCGCGCACGCCGTCGCGCAGCGTGTCCGTCTGGGCGGAGAAGCCGCGCAGCGAGAAGGAGTCACCCTGGCGGCCACCCTCGCCCGCCGTCACCGTGATGCCGGACACGTTGCGCAGGGCATCGCGCAGGGTCGTGGCCTGCTGCTCCTCCATCACGCGCTCGGGGACCACCGTGATGGTCTGCGGCGTGTCCACCAGCGGCCGCGGCACGCGGGCCAGGCTGGGCTCCGTGACGTTGTACTTCTGCGTCTCACCCTCGACGGACACCTCCGGCAGGACGTAGGCGTCGTCCTGGATGGCCTCGGCCGTCGTCGCCGCACCCTGCGCGGGGGCCGCGGACTCGGGCGTGCGCTCGGGGGACGGGGCCTCCTGGCCCACCGGAGTGCTCTCCGCCGGGCGGGACTCCTGCACCGGCGCCGCGGTCTCACCGGTCACCGGCGTCTCCTGCGCCATCGCGCTGCCCGCCGCCAGCGCCGAGGCGAGGCCCACGGCCGCGGGGCCCCAGGGCCAGAGCGCGCCGCGCACGCCTCCGGGGTTGCCAGTGGAGGAGCGGATACCAGGACGACCGGGCTTTGCTGTGGACACGAATCCCCTCGGGAAAGGAAGCGCTGCCTAAATGAGAATGATTCTCATATGCAGGACCCTGATTGTCGTTACAAGAAATTTCTTCCTGATGACAGTCTGATTCACGCGCGGGGATGGGCGTTCCAGCACTGCCTGGCATCAGCGCGGCGAATGCCACATGCCTCGGGGTGAAGACAGCGAGGCCCGGAGCCGCTCTCGCGCGGTCCGGGCCCCTGGGATGGATGGGTTTGCTCGAAGCCGGGACGTCAGGCGGCGTGCGTCTCGGATTCCGCGGGAGGGACGGCCGGCGCGGCGGGGGCCGCGGGCTGCGTCTTGCGGCGCGGGACGAACCGGCGCCAGGACAGCGCGTAGCCCGTGTAGACGAGGAACACGGCGCCGAAGGACGCGAGCGCGGCGATGAGCTGGCCGAACCAGCCGAAGGCCTCGCCGGTGTGGAGGAAGCGCAGCCAGGTGCGCGCCTTGCGGCCGCTGTTGAAGTCCGCGTAGGTCTCCGTCTTCAGGGTCTGGGTGGTGAACGGATCCACCGACACCGTGTTGGAGGCGAACAGCGGCCAGCGCTCCTGCTCGCGGACCGTGAAGGTGCTGGCCTGCGGGCCCTTGGGGCCGCCGCGCCCTTCGCCGCGCGGAGCGCCTTCGCCGCGCTGGCCACCCTGGGGGCCACCGGCTCCCGGAGGCGCGGCCAGGCGCAGGGTGATGGCCTCCCAGGCGTTGGACTGCTTCATCACCGCGTCGAACTGCGCATCCAGCGCCTGGGGCTTCGTCCCCGGCGCGGGCGTGGGCACGGCCACGGGCGCGGCGGCCATGGGCCCCTGCGCGGCGGGCGGCTCGTTGCCGGTGAGCGTGAAGACCAGGTTCGACGCCCAGCGGTAGGAGATGACCGCGCCGGACGCCGTCAGCACCACCAGCACCGGCAGTGACCAGAAGCCGATGACGTTGTGCCAGTTGAAGTCGCGCGCCTTGCCCTTCAAGCCCCGGCGGAACCACAGGGTGGGCCGCATCGCGCGCAGGTTCCACTTGCGCGGCCACCACAGGAACAGGCCCGTGATGCCCAGGAACAGGAAGGCCAGGTTCGCCACGCCGGTGACGCCCTTGCCCACCGCGCGGTTGTCGCCGGACGCCGCGAGCCAGCGGTGCAGCTCCTCCATCGTGTGGAAGAACGCGCGCCAGCCCTGCGCGCCCTGCTCACGGACTTCACCAGTGAAGGGGTGGACGTAGACCGCGGCGCCGCGGCCCAGGGCCACCGTCACCATGCTGTCCGGCTCCGAGGACACCGTCACGCCGGAGGGAGGCACGGCGGGCTTCGCCTCCTTCACCTTCGCGATCAGCTCCTCCAGCGTCAGGCGGGGCGTCCCCGGCGCGGGAGGCGCCGCGTGGCGGGCGTCACGGTCCGCCCAGTCGACGATCTGCGACTCGAACGCGATCGCCGCGCCCGTGAACGACATCACCCCCACCACGAGCCCGACGATGAGGCCGGACACCAGGTGGATCCAGAAGAGAACCGAGCGGAGCTTGGGATTCATGAAGGCTTCTACAGGGGGCCTGCGAAGGAACTACCTGAGGGCGAACTTCACGGGGATCACGACCTTCACGCGGACCGGCGCGCCGTCGTGCCCCAGGGCGGGCGAGAAGCGCCAGCTCGCCACGGACTCGAGCGCGGCCTCGTCCAGCCCCGGCACCGAGCGGTGGATGCGCGGCGAGCCCGGCTCCACCGCCCCGTCCGTCCCGATGACGACCATCACCATCACCACGCCGGTGATGCCATCCTCCCGGGCGCGGCGCGGATACTCCGGCTTGCCGGACAGCAGCACCGGCAGCTTCATCACCTCGCGCGGCGTGTAGATGGGCGGAGCCGTCCCCTGCCCGCCGGCCTTGCCA
>NZ_RAWL01000274.1:0-11758 GCF_003668885.1 Corallococcus sp. AB049A
GGGTTGGAGCCCTGACCGCGATCCTCAATCTAGCAAGACGGCCCGGAAATCCAACGGGTTGACCCGGCGCAGGCCAGCGTTCACCTTGCACGGCCACCAACGCCCACGTAGCGGAAAGGAAGACGTCATGGCCGGCCAGGAGCTGTCGCCCGAGGCGCTCGCGCTCATCGCCGAGGAGGAGGCCCTGCTCTCCCGCGTCCAGCAGGCGCTGGCGGAGGCGCGCCGCCAGGCCGCGGGGCGCACGCTGGACACGCAGGGGCTCATGGCCCAGCTGGCGGTGCTGCGCGACGACGCCACCACGGCGCACGCCGCGGACCTGCCGCACGTCTTCACCCAGATGAACGAGGTGCGCTCCATGCTGGAGCGCCAGGAGTCCGTGCCGCTGCCGGACGCGAACGCCCCCTACTTCGCGCACCTGCGCCTGTCCGGCCCCACGGGCGCGCGCGATTACCTGCTCGGGCGCACCAGCTTCGCCAACCTCGCCGCCGGCGTGCGCGTGATTGACTGGAGATTCGCCCCGGTGGCCCGCGTCTTCTACAACTACGAGGAGGGCGACGCGTTCGAGGAGTACTTCGGCGACCGGCTCTCCGAGGGCGAGGTGGAGGCGCGCCGCCTGGTCATCATCGAGAAGGGCGTGCTCACCCGCATCAGCACCGGCCCGCACCTGCTCCAGCGCGATTCACAGGGCCGCTGGCACGCGCGCGGGCGCGACGCGACCTCCGTGCTCGCGGGCGGCACCGGCACCGCCGCGCGTCCGGGCTTCCTGGGCGTGGGCCGCGGCGAGACGCGCGTGGAGGACGCCTTCGGCGTGACGGCGCTGCTGGACGCGGAGCAGTACGCCGCCGTCAGCACCGGCCCGGAGCAGCCGCTGCTGGTGCTGGGCAGCGCGGGCAGCGGCAAGACGACGGTGGCCCTGCACCGGCTGGCCAAGGTCGTCTTCGACGACGCGAAGACGTACCCGCAGGCGCGCACCCAGGTCGTCGTCCCGGAGGCGGGCCTGGCCCGGCTCACGCGCCGGCTGCTCGCGCCGCTGGGCCTGGGCAAGGTGTCCGTGGAGACGCTGGAGTCGTGGTCGCTGGCCACCGCGAGGAGCGCCTTCAGCGTGCCCGGCATCAAGCTGTCCCCGGACACGCCCGCGCTCGTGTCGCGCTTCAAGCGCCACCCCGCCCTGCGCCGCGCGCTGGCCGGCCGCCTGCCCGTGTTCAAGGGCAAGCCCCTGCCCCCCACGCTGGACCGGCTGCGCATCAAGCTGGCGGACGCGTACCTGGACCGCGCCTTCCTGGAGGCCGTGGTGGAGGACGCGAAGGGAGAGCTGCCGCGCACCGTGGTGGCGGAGGTGCTGGAGCACACGAAGCACCAGACGGCCACGCCGCTGTCGCGCCAGTACAAGGGCTTCGACGAGGACCGGCTCGTCACCGTGGACGGGCGCGCGATTGAAGCGGACACGACGGACGCGCTCGCGGGCACGGTGGACGCGGACGACCTGCCCATCCTCATGTTCCTCAAGGCGCAGCGGGGCGCGCTGGGCGCGGAGCGGCTGGCGCACGTGGTGCTGGACGAGGCGGAGGACTTCTCCCTCTTCGAACTCTTCGTCGTCAGCCAGCTGCTCGGCGACAGCCGCAGCTGCACGCTGGCCGGGGACGACGTGCAGCAGACCACCACGGGCTTCGCCGGCTGGGACGCCGCGCTGGAGGAGCTGGGCATCCGCGACGCCGCCACCTGCCGGCTCCAGGTGTCCTACCGCTGCCCGCGCCCGGTGGTGGAGCTGGCGCAGCACGTGCTGGGCACGCAGTCCCCGTCCAACGCCGCGAAGGCCGGCCGCGAGGGCGCGCCCGTGGGCTTCCACCACTTCCCGGACGAAGCCCAGGCGTGGCTCTTCCTGGGAGACGCCCTGCGCGACCTGGTGCTGCGCGAGCCGCACGCGTCCGTGGGCGTCATCGCCAGCAGCCGCGAGGCCGCCCAGTCCTTCCACCGCGTCATCCGGGAGATGCCCTGGGCGCGGCTGGTGCTGGAGGGCGACTTCTCCTTCGAGCCCGGCGTGGACGTGACGGACGTGGACAACGTGAAGGGCCTGGAGTTCGACTACGTCGTCCTGCCGGACGTCACCGCGCGCGCCTACCCCGCGGACGACGAGGCCCGCCGCAGGCTGCACGTCGCCGTCACCCGCGCCTCCCACCAGCTGTGGGTGGCCTCGTCCGCCGTGCGCTCCCCGCTCATCCGCACCTTCCCCGGCGCGGACGCGTCCCTTCAGGGCTGACGGCCGCCGCCCGCGCGCCACTCCTTCTGCCGCTGGGCGTGGGCCTCGCGGCGCGCGAGCGCGTCCGACTCCTGGCGGGGAATCTCCGCCAGGCGCGTGCGGTGCATGTTCACGCTCAGCTCCAACAGGCCCCGGTGCTCGGACGGCAGCTTGTCGCCGTAGTCCTGGAGCATCGTGGTGGCGAAGGCGATGGCGTCCTCGGACACCTGGCGGCGGTGCTCGTAGTACTGGTGCACCTCTTCTTCGGACGCCTCGTTGGACAGCACCTTGCCGTAGAGCGCGTTCCACTTGGCCTTCACGCCCTCGCGGCGGCTCAGCTCCGCCGGGTCCTTCGTGGGCGCGTCCATCTCGAAGTACAGGTTGCCCGGCAGCTTCGCGCGCAGCGCCTCCAGGTCCACCGGATAGGGGGCGGGCTCTTCATCCGGGGGCGCCGCCTGCACCTGCGCCGCCGCCGCGCCCACCAGGTCCAACCCGCCGTCCTTCGAGCGGGGCACCGCCGGGGTGGAGGCGAACACGGGCGGCGGCGAAGGGGCCTGCGTCACCGTCGCGGGCGGCGCGGACGGCGCGGTGTCCTCCGGAGCCTGCCCGCCAAAGACAAGCCACGCCCCCACCGCCAGGACCAGGACTCCCGCCGTGCCCAGGGGCAGCTTCCATCGCGCGTGCGTGCTCATGCCCAAGGCCATACCGCGCGCCCCGCACCCGCCGCAACCCACGCCATGCCCTCACAACGACGCGGCGCGCAATTGATACATTTAAAACATGTCCCGGCGCGTCAATTCCCAACCCCTGGCTGACGCGCAGTGACAATTACAATCCTTTCAGATGGAATGCTCCACTCTACGCGGAATTCACTATTTTCACCGCAAGCGAAGTTTCCCTGCTTCCGGCTGATAAACAAAAACGTATCATCCGCGGCCGCAACCCCACTCGAACTCCCCCTCTTGGAGGAAGCCGCATGAGAAGTTTTCTCTGGATGAGCCTTCTGGCCCTCTCCGCCCCCGTGGGCGCCGCGCATGCCGAAGTGCTGGTGGAAGGCATCGTCGACGTGCTGGTGGACGGCGGAAATACCTACCCCTGGCAGAAGGTGGCGCTGCCCGGCCTGAAGTGTGGCAACGGCTCTCAGTACAAGTTCTTCGTGCACAAGACGGGTTCGCCCAACGTGCTCTTCATGATGGAGGGCGGTGGCGCGTGCTGGGACTATGACTCCTGTAGCGGCCGCCTGGGCATCCTGGGCGCGGCGAACCCCAACGGCATCGCCGACGACTACATGACGCAGTTCACGGCGAAGTACGTGTCCCCCATCGTCAACGGCGCGGACCCGGGCCTGCCCTTCCGCGACCGCAAGGACATCGTCACCAAGGGCTGGAACATCGTCTACCTGCCCTACTGCACGGGCGACGTGCACATTGGCAACAACGCCAAGGTCTACACGGATACCACCGGCGGCCAGGCGCCGCTGACCTGGTACCACAACGGCTACAACAACACGCTGGCCGCGGCGAACTACGCCAAGCAGCAGTTCCCCAGCGTCCAGAAGCTGCTGGTGACGGGCTACAGCGCGGGCGGCACGTCCACCTCCGCCGGCTACTACTTCATCCGCAAGGCCATCAACCCGGCCAAGGGATACATGATCAACGACTCCGGCCCCATCTTCATGGCGCCGAACGCGAACTCCCTGTCGCGCTCGCTGCACAACCAGATCCGCTCGTCGTGGAACCTGGACTCCGTGTTCAGCCAGCTGCCGGCCAGCTTCAACATCAGCGACATGGGCTCCATCAACAAGATGGTGGCCACGGAGTTCCCGAACGACCAGCTCGCGTACACGGGCTACACGATGGACTACAACTACTCGCGCTATTCGTATGAGCGTTTCAAGACGCCCAACGACGAGGCGTCCATCCACGCGTACTGGAAGCAGGACCAGGATGCGTTCGTGACGGAGCTGAACAAGTACAACAACTTCAGCTACTTCATCCCGCACCAGCGCGCCATCAACGCCAGCCACTGCAGCACCATCATCACCTTCGTGGGCGCGCACGCCTGCCAGCGGATGGAGAAGAAGTACTGGTACGAGTACATCGACAGCCCGTGGCAGTCCTGGGCCTGCCACAGCGAGATGATCCCCATGGACGTCTTCCTGTCGCGCTTCATCAACAACAACCAGCGCATCCGCATCTACGAGCCCGCCAACAACTACAACAACGAGGACGCGGGCATGAGCATCCTCGCGCCCCTCATCAACGGCGCGCTCGGCGGGTAGTCCCCACCGCTGTCTGTCCCTGAAACGAAAAACGGGAGCGGGCCCCAGGGGTCCGCTCCCGTTGTCTTTTCAGGCCTGCCCTACCGGCTTCAGGTGAGGCCGGGCAGCGTGCCCACGTAGTCCGGGTGGCCGAAGCGGTCCACGTTCACGCCGAAGGCCTGGGCAATGGAGGTGAGCAGCTTGTTGTGCGCCACCGCGCCCGGCAGCGGGCTGCCCGGGCCCGGCCACGTGTCCAGCGGATCCTTGCCGGGGCGCAGGGACAGCATGCGGCCCATGCGGAACTTCCCGCCCGCGCCGCCCGCCAGCACCGTGGGGATGGACACGTTCATGTGGCCGGCGGCGTCCCCCAGCTCGTTCCCCCACAGGATGAGGGTGTTGTCGAGCACCGTGCCGCTGCCCTCCGGGATGGACTTGAGCGTGTCCATCAGCCGGGCCACCTGTTCGGCGTACCACCGCTGCACCCGCACCATGCGCAGGCGGATTTCGGTGCGCGCCGGCTCGGACTGGGTGTCCGTGCGGTGGGCGATGTCGTTGTGGATGTCCTCGTCAATGCCAATCCACGGCATGGACGACCCGGGGATGGTCATGGTCACCACGCGCGTCAAATCACACGCGAACGCGCGGGCGATGAGGTCCATGTGCAGCTCGGTGAGCGCGGGCATGCTGTTGATGTCGCCCAGGTCGCTCTCCGAAGGCGCCTCCGGCCGGGCGCAGTTGAGCGCGCCGGTGTGGGTGAGCCGCCGCTCGATGTCGCGCAGCGCCGCCAGGTGCGTGTCCAGCTTGGTGCCCTCCGCGGCCGCCAGCCGCGACTTCAGCCGGGTGGCGTCCTTGACGAGGTAGTCCAGCAGGCTCTTGCGCCGGGTCAGGATGGCCTGCGCCTCCGCCGGGGAGCCGCCCAGGCTGGCAAAGAGCCGCTTGTAGACGTTGGCGGGGTTCAATTCGAACGGCACGCGCGAGCCGTTCTCCGTGAAGGAGATGCTGTTGTAGACGTGCTGGGCGCCGAACTGCTCGAAGGCGTGCAGCTGCAGCGAGCGGAACTGGGTGACGCCGCCAATGGTGTTGCCAATCACCTGGTCCAGGGACGGGCCGGAGGGCAGCTCGTCGCCGCTGGACACCTCCACCTGGCTGCCGGTGAGGAAGGTGACGGGGCCGCCCTCGTGGCCGGTGCGGCCGTGCTCGTAGAGGACGCGGTAGTCCAGGCCGTCCAGCACCAGGAGCTTGTCGCGGTGGCGCTGGAGCGGCTGGAGGACGGAGTTCTCGAAGTTGATGTCGTAGCCCGTGTCACTGCCCTTGGGCGTCCAGTACTCCGGCAGGAAGCCGTGGGGGGTGAACAGGGCGATGAAGCGCAGGGGCGCGGCGTCCGCCGCTTCGGCCACGGAGCTGGTGAGCAGGTGCGCGAAGGGCGCCGCCATGGCCGTGCCGGACAGGAGCTTCAGGATGCTGCGTCGGGAGAAGTCGCGGGGCATGGGAGTCAAAGCTCAACGGGTGGGCAGACGCCGCTGCGTGAAGGAAGCCGAGCGCACCAGGCTGACCAGCGCTTCGGTGATTTTCAGGTGGTCCGAGCGGTAGGGGCCCGTGCGCATGGCGGACAGCAGCTCCGTGTCCGAGGCGTGCTCGTCGCGGCCCATGGCGTAGCGCACCAGCTGCAGCGGCACGCAGTTGGCCAGCTCCTCGCTCGTCGTCAGGTAGCGCGCCAGCTGCGCGCCGCCGGTGAAGCTGCCCAGGTTGGTGGTGCCGTCCTTGGCGATCACCGCGCCGCTGGCGTCCACCGTGCGGCCGTTCTCCACCGTGCGGTGCTGGCCCAGGCCGTCGAAGTCCTCCATGCCGAAGCCCATGGGGTCGATGGTCTTGTGGCAGCTGGCGCAGTTCGGGTTGTTGGTGTGCGCCGCGAAGCGCTCGCGGGTGGTGGCGTCCTCCGACAGGGCCGGGGGAATGGTGGACACGTTGGCCGGCGGCGCGGGCACCGTGCGGCACAACAGGCGCGTGAGCACGAACTTGCCGCGCTTGATGGGCGAGGACGAGTCGAAGTGGGCGTACGTGGCCATCACGCCCGCCTGGGTGAGGATGCCCTGGCGCTCCGGGGGCAGCGTCACGCGGCCCAGGCCGGTGTTCTCATCCACGTTGGTGCGGTCCAGGCCGCCGTAGAAGTTGGCCAGCGTCTCGTCCACGAACGAGTACTTCGCGCCCATGAGCTCCTCCACGGAGCCCGAGTGGTCCTTCACGATGGAGTCGATGAAGGCGTCGCGCTCGCGGACCATGGAGTCGCGGAAGTCCACGCTGAAGTCCGGGTACACGAGGTTGTTCTTGTTGACCTTGGCCAGGCCGTTGAGCCCCAGCCACTCAATGAAGAACTGGCGCAGCTTGTTCTGCGCGGCCTCCGTCTTGAGCAGGCGCCGGGCCTGGGCCTCGCGCTCGTCGGGCGAGGACAGCGAGCCGGCCTTGGCGGACGCGAGCAGCGTGGCGTCCGGCGGCCCACCGGTCACCATGAAGGACAGCTCCGAGGCGACCTCGTAGGGGGTCAGCTCCACGACCTGGCCCTTGCGCGCGGTCTCCGGGCCCAGCTCCGTGCGGTACAGGAACGACGCGGAGGAGAAGAGCGCCTGGAGCACCAGCTCCGCGCCCGTCTCCATGGTCCCGCCCTGCTTGCCCTGGTTGAAGAGGGCCAAGAGGTCCGTCTCCTCCTCCGCCGTCACCGGGCGGCGGAAGGCGCGCTCACCCACCTTCTGGATGAAGGACCGCGCGCACTCATCCGGCGTCTTGCCCTTGGGGCACGCGTACAGGTCACTCAGCTGTGACTTGCCCTGCTCCGCCAGCGTCACCGCCGCGGTGTCCAGCTGATCCGCCAGGAGCGACGTCACCTGGAGCCGCTCGTGCGTGGAGAAGCCCAGGATGGTGTCCTCCGCCGCGAAGCCCTGGGCGATGTCCACCTCCGTGCCCAGCACCGCGGCGGCGGACTTGTTGTACTCGTCGCGCGTCAACCGGCGCACGCGCGCGGGCGCCGCCGCGCTCTCAGGTGCCGCGTCCTGCCCACCGATGTTGCCGGTGCAGGCGGAGGCGGACAGCACGAGAGCGGAGGAGAGGTAGAAACGACGCAGTGGCATGATGTCTGGCATTCCTCGCACCCGCGCGGCCTGACAGACGACCGGCGCACAGGCGGTCAGCATTGTAACGGTTGCTCCCCACGCGGACAGGGGGGATTTCATTTCCGGGCGTTTCCGCGCTTGCCCGACAAAGAAGCCCTCCTCACGGGGCATGAAGTGCGTCCACGCCTGTCAGGTGCGCACACGGTGTGGGGACGACTCAGGGAGGGACTTCCTCGCCCCGCGCCTTCCACCAATTCTCACCGTACGAGATGAAGATCTGCTCACCAGGGTGGATGTCCCGCAGTGCGTGATAACGGAACACATCGCGGTCCTCCGCGCGGCCGTACTCCGCGTTGGGATCGCTCGCGTGGTTGTAGATCATCCCGTAGCCCATCACGAGCGCGACCCAGTTCCCATAGCGGTGCTGCTCGTGGCGGTGCCAACGAATCTCGAAAACATAGTCGTCGAGCGGTTCGCCCCGGCACAGGCGCTGAGGGACCTTGAGGTAGTGGCACTCCTCGATGAGCTCGCCCGCGGCGATGAAGACGTCGGTGAAGACGCCCATCCCCCACTCGCACGGGCGCACCTTCACGCCGGGGTGGAGGAACAGCGCCGGGCCCAGGTTCATGAGTGCTTCGTTCTCGCTTCCGGTGTCGTCCACGCTGGAGCGAACCATCGCGCAAGACGGGTGGCCACGGGAAGCCGTCACGAACGGGTGAAGCGCGCCTCGACCTGCCGTGAAGTCAGCCTGCCTGGCCGCCAGGCACGGGGCGGCGGCGGAAGGTGTGGCGCAGGAGGTACAGCCCGGGCAACAGCGGCAGCCAGAGCGTGAAGCCGCGCAGGAGCAGCGTGCCCGCGAGCGCCGCCTCCACCGGGACGCCGAAGAGGTTGAGCATGCCCACGGACGCGGCCTCGTAGGTGCCCACGCCGCCGGGGATGATGGACACCGTCTCCGCCATGGAGGCCACCATGAAGCTGACGAACACGGTGCTCAGGGGCACCGTCTGCCCCATGGCGCGGAGCATGGCGCCCAGCGTGGCCGCGTCCAGCACGTACACGGCCAGTTGCAGGACGACGCCGCGCGCGAGCAGCCCCGGGTTGAGCAGCATGCCGGGCGGCACCTCCGCGATGGCCTTGAGCAGCGTGCCCAGCGACGGGATGCGCCGCGCGAAGCGGCCCGGCTTCCACTCGCGGTGCCGCGTGGCCCAGAGGATGCCCAGGGGGATGATCAACGCCACCACGCCAAAGCCGGTGACGAGCCACTGGATCCACTCGTTGAGCTCCGAGCGGCGCCAGAGGAAGTACAGGCTGGCGCCCACGCCCAGCGCCTGCGCGATGTAGAAGCACAGCACCGTGAGCAGCACCGCGCCCGCGGCGGTGCCGGGGCTCGCGCCCTCGCGGCGAAGCCCCCGCCCCACGAGCAGCGACCCGCCCACGCCGCCGGTGGGAATCACCTGGTCGAACGCGAGCTTCATGAGCGACAGCCGCGCCAGCGACCACAGCGACGTCTTGATGCGCGCCCGGTGCAGGACCATCCACCAGATGCCCGCGACGCACAGGTAGGTGCCCACCTGGAACGCGGCGGCCACCAGCAGCCACGCGGGCCGGGCCTGCTTGAGCAGCTCCAGGAACTGCTTCTCCTCGTTGTGCCGCGAAAAGATGAACGCCAGCAGCACGGCGAGCAGCACCACCCCTGGAATCCACCAGCCCCGCCGCCGCTTCGCGGGAACCTCCAGCGGTTCCTCCAGCGTGGGGATGGGGTCGGCGCGAGTGCCCTCCATGCGGCTCCTTTCCGGGAATGGGATGGCTTCGGAAAGAATGCGCTTCATCGCCCCGGGGGGCAGGGTCCCGGGCGCGGCGGCCTGCCTGCCCTGCGTGCGGGAAGGCAAGCACTCGGAGGCCTGCTCGCGGCGGGCGGTCTGGTAGAAGCCCGCGCATGTCCGACGACATCCTCGTGCTGGCGTACGCCGGCTGTGACACCTGCAGGAAGGCGCTGAAGTGGCTGGAGGCGCGGGGCGTGGCCCACCGCGTCCGGCCCATCGTGGAGCAGCCGCCCACCGTGGCGGAGCTGCGCCAGTGGATTCCCAAGAGCGGCGTGTCCGTGCGCAAGTGGCTCAACACCAGCGGCCAGAGCTACCGGGCCCTGGGCAAGCAGAAGGTGGACGCGGCCTCCGACGCGGAGCTGGTGGAGTGGCTGGCGAAGGACGGCAAGCTGGTGAAGCGCCCGGTGCTCGTCACGAAGGACGCCGTCACCGTGGGCTTCAAGCCGGAAGCCTACGAAGCGCTCTTCCCCCTTCACCGCGCTTGAGGGCGGGCGGCCGGACGGGCCCCCGTCCGACCGTCGTCGCGTGCGGGGCGGGTTGCCACGTTGAGGGGGCATGGAAATCGGATCCAGACGCCCCTTGGGGGAGATCCTCCTGGAGCTGGGAGTGGTGGACAAAGGCCAGCTGCGGCTGGGGCTCGTGCACCACCACGAGGTCCATGTCCCGCTGGGACGCGCCCTGGTGAGCGAGGGCGTGTGCACGGAGGCGGACGTGCTGCGGGGGCTGGCCGTCCAGTTCGACGTGGACGCCGTGGACCTGGACCGGCACCCGCTGGACCGGTCGCTGACGAAGCTGGTGCCCGCGCGCATCGCCCGGCAGTACGGCGTCGTGCCGCTGCGGCTGGAGGCGCGCGAGGACAAGGAGGTCCTGCACCTGGCCGTGCCCGCGCCGCTGTCGCTGGACGCGGTGGATGACGTGCGCGCCGTGTCCGGCAAGGCGCGCGTGGAGCCGCACCTGGCCTCCGACAGCGCCCTGTCCCGCGCGCTCAGCGCCCTCTATGGCATCCGGGAGACGTCCGAGTCCTCGCCGGAGCCGCGCCGCCCCGCCGTGCCCCACCCGCCGCTGATGCTCTACGGCTGGCCGCCCGTCACCGCGGTGCTCATCTCCCGCACGCTCGCGCGCAACGGCATCCCGTCACGCGTCGCCACGCCGCTGGAGGTGCTTCATACGCGCGCGAACGACGTGGTGCTGGCCCCGCTCCAGGCCATGGAGGGGCTGCTCGCGGGCGAGGTCCACATCGAGGGCGAGCTCATCGTGCACGGCACCAACGACGACGAGGGCTTCGACCGGGCGCGCAAGCTGAACGCGCGCGGCTTCCTGGCCAACCCGCGCGACGAGGAGCTGCTCCTGCGCGCCGTGCGCAGGCTGCGTCCGGACGCGGGCAACGAGGACTCCTGGCCGCGCCACTCCTGACAGGGGCTACGGGGCCGCTGACGTCGCCGGGGCGGCGACCTGCATCGCCGGCTTCACGGGCGCGGGGCGCGCGGTGTGCTTTTCGTCTGGAGACGGGGCCTCCAGGCCCAGCACGCCCAGAACCTCCGGATAGACCTTGTTCGCGAAGTAGCGGCCGCCGGCCACGGTGAAGTGCACGCCGTCCGTCATGCGCAGGCGCATGGGCTTGCGGAAGCCCTCCACGCGGGCCTGCTTCAGCGCCTTGCCGCGCGCGTCGGTGAAGTAGGGCCGCGTCTCCAGGTGCACGGCGTCTCCACGCCCGGCGATGACCTCCCGCTGCAGGTCGCGGATCAGCGTGAGCTTCTGCTCGAAGCGCTGGCGGCCCGTGGCGGGCAGCTCCAGCCAGACAATCTTGCGGCCCGGCGCGGAGATGGCCGTGACGAAGTCGGTGAGCCGCTGGCGGTATTCGCCCTGCCAGTCCGGCTTGCCCCAGGCCACGGTGGCGCGCCCCTGACGCGTGTGCAGGGCCTGCCCGTCGTTGCCGCCCAGGATGACCACCACGACGTCCGGCTGGTGCTCCTGGACCTCCTGCTGACCGACCTCCAGCCAGTCGAAGAAGTCCGGGCGCGCCAGGCCCGTGGAGGACTTCGCGCGGCGCTCGCAGCGGATGCCCGGGTGCGCGGCCAGCTGGTTCTGGAGGTACTCCCCGAAGCCCGTGGCGATGAGGCTGTCACCCAAAAGCAGCACGGTGCGGCGGGGCGCGGGCGCCGGGAGGGCGGCCCGGGCCGGAGCGGTGGGCAGCACGGGCGAGGCGGTCAGCCCGGGGGCGGATTCCGGAGCGGCCTGGGCCGCCGTGGACAGGAACGCCAGGAAGAGGAGCGCGCGAGAAGGACGGGTCGACATCGGCGGAGGCGAAGCTACTTCCCGGACCCCGCGTCCGTAC
>NZ_RAWL01000275.1:0-11723 GCF_003668885.1 Corallococcus sp. AB049A
CCCCACGGGGAGGGAAAAGATTCTAGGATGGACGTCCTGGGGAACGGTGTGGCCGGCACGCGCACGCCGTTCCTCGCCACGTCGCCATCATGTTCATCAACCCCGACTATCCGCTGGCCAGCTGGTTCCTCGCGGTCTCCACCTCGGTGTTCCTGGTCGTCTACGCACTGCCGCTGACGTTCATCCCGCTGCGCTGGGCGCGCTGGTTCGGGTGGGAGCTGCCCACGGGCAACAATGATTTGACGGTCTACTTCGCGCGCTGCCTGGGCGGGCTGGCGCTGTCCGTCATCATCGCGGTGGTGCAGTTCATCCCGGACCCCAAGAGCCACCTGGTCATCTTCGAGCTCATCGGCCTCATTGGCGGCATCATGACGGCGGTGCACATCTGGGGTTGGGTGCGAAAGCAGCAGCCCTGGCTGGAGACGGCGGAGATTCCCCTCTACGGCGCCATGTGCCTGGGCGCCCTCTACCTGCGCTACGCCCACCTGTCCTGAGCGGAAAGCCCCCCTGGGATGACCTCCACGCAGCCCATTGATCCCGCCGTCGCGATGCTGGCGCCCTACATGCCAGCGGGCATCCTCGCGCGGCTCGGGAGCCAGGATGCGGACGCGCTGCCCCGGGCGGAAGGGGTGCGCGGGGCCATCCTGCTGCTGGACATCGCGGGCTTCACGCCCATCGTGGTGGGGCTGAGCGGCGCGGGGCCTCGCGGCATCGACGCGCTCCAGCGCCTGCTGACGAACTACTACACGGAGATGATCGACGTGGTCCGCGACCACGGCGGGGACATCTACCAGTTCGCCGGCGACTCCATCCTCGCGTGCTTCGAGGCCGCGCCCGGTGAAGCCGACGGTGACGTCGTGCAGCGCGCGGCGGTGTGCGCGCTGAGCGTGCAGCGCAGGCTGGCGCGCTTCGCCCGGCTGGAGCTGCTGGGCCAGCGCTTCGGCGTGTCGTCGCGCATCGGCATCGGGTTCGGAGAGGCCACGCGCATCGTGATGGGCGGCACCGGCCTGTGGATGCACCCGGCGCTCGTGGGCGAGCCGCTGGCGCAGGCGGTGGGCGCGGAGAAGCAGGCCACGGTGTCGGAGGTCGTCCTGAGCCCGCGCGCCTGGGCGGCGCTGCCGGAGGGCGTGCGCAAGGGCGAGCCCCGCGAGGGCGGCAACCACCGGCTGGCGGCCGACGCGCCGGTGGAGGCGGAGAAGCGGCCGCTGCCCGCGCCCACGGGCGGAGCGGAGCTGGTGGGCCGGTGCGCGCTGCTGTTGCACCCGGTGCTCTTCACGAAGATCACCACCGCGCACCAGGAGTTCGCGGGCGACTTCCGCGACGTCACCTGCTTCTTCGTGCGCTTCACCCACGCGCGGGCGGACTCGGAACCGGACGCCTTCACCCGCGACCTCAACGCCTACTACGAATACGTCCAGCGCGAGTCCGCCCACCACGGCGGCGTGCTGCTGATGACGGACTTCACGGACAAGGGCAACGTGCTCTACGTCCTGTTCGGCGCGCCCACCGCGCAGCAGAACAAGGAAGTGCTGGCGTGCCGGCTGGCCTGCAAGCTGCTCAAGGCCCGCGAGCAGTTCCCCTTCCTGGATGAGCTGCAGATCGGCATCGCCACCGGCCACGCCTACTGCGGCGACATGGGCTCGCCCACGCGCAAGGGCTACTCGGCGCTGGGCGAAGTGGTGAACATGGCCGCGCGCCTGATGACGCACGGCGGGCACCAGGACGGCGTGCACCTGTGCGCCAACACCCAGGCGCGCTCCCAGCAGGGCGGCTTCGCCACCGAGTTCGTCGAGGACGCGAAGCTGAAGGGCGTCTCGCGCTCGGTGCCGGTGTACCGGCTCTTGGGGGAGACGCGCCGGGGCCTCTTCATCAAGGGCCGGGGCGACATCATCGGCCGCAGCCGCGAGCTCAACGTGCTGCACGAGTCGCTCACCGCGTCCTTCGAGGGCCAGGGCCGCGTGTGCGTGGTGTCCGGCGAGGCGGGCATCGGCAAGTCGCGCCTGGGCGCGCGCGTGCTGGAGGACGCGGAGGAGGGCGGCGCGCGGGCGCTGTACGGCGTCTGCTACTCCTACGAGGCCTTCACCCCCTTCTTCCCCTGGAAGGAGGTGCTGCTCCAGGTGTTCGGCCTGCACGACTCGGACGACACCGACGCGCAGCTCGCGCGCCTGCGCCAGGGGCTGGACGGCCTGGAGGACGTGGGGCCGGAGTGGATGCCGGTGGTCGCGGGCATCCTCGGCATGTCGCTGGAGGAGACGCCCGCCACGGCGGGCATGGACGCGCGCCGCAAGCAGCAGAAGGTGTTCCAGATCGTCTTCCAGCTGCTGGAGAAGCTCAGCCGCGCGCAGCCGCTGCTGCTCTTCTTCGAGGACCTGCACTGGGCGGACTACATCTCCCTGGACCTGCTCCAGTACCTGGCGGTGCGAGTGGGCTCGCACCGCATCATGGTGCTGGCCACCATGCGCCCGGGCGATCAGCTGCGGGGGCTGCGCGAGCTGCCGGAGTTCGTCCCGCTGGACCTGATGAGCCTGGACGACGAGGACACGCGGGCGCTGTTGCGCGTGCACCTGCGGCTGTCACCGCCAGACGTCGCGCTGGAGGACCGGCTGCTCGCGAAGGTGCAGGGCAACCCGTTCTTCATCGAATCCATCGTGGAGGGCCTGTCGGAGCAGGGCTACCTGGGGCCGGTGGAGCCCGGCTCGCAGCGGATGGAGTTGAAGCGCGGCCTGCAGGACCTGCTGCTGCCGGACTCCATCCAGGACGTGGTGCTGTCGCGCATCGACCTGCTCAGCGAGACGGAGAAGCTGGTGGTGAAGGTGGCGTCCGTCATCGGGCGCATCTTCTCGCTGGATGCCGTGGCGGCGCTGGTGCCCACGATGGGCCTCTCCGTCCTGCGCGAGGCCATGGACACGCTCCAGCGCCTGGGGCTCATCCTCCTGGAGCAGGAGGAGCCGTACACCTGCCTCTTCAAGCACATCGTCATCCGGGACGTGGCCTACAACACGCTCCTGGTGTCGGCGCGCGAGGACCTGCACCGCCGGCTCGCGCGCTACCTGGAGCAGCGCGCCAACGACAACCTGGCGGGCTCCGCGGGTCTGCTCGCGTTCCACTTCCTCGCGGGCAACGTGGAGGACAAGGGCCTCGCGTACACGCTGATGGCGGCCCGCAGCGCGCGCGCGCAGTACGCGAACGACGACGCGCTCTACCACTACAACCGCGCCCTGGAGCTGCTGGGCACCGTCGTGCCGGTGGACAAGGAGGTGACGCTGCTCCAGACGCGCCGGGTGATGCAGGAGCTGGCGGAGACGCTGCTGCAGGCGGGCCACTACGCCAACGCCATCCTGATGTTCGAGCAGTGCCTGGTGGACGAGGAGGAGCCCCAGCTCCAGGCGGAGCTGCACCTGGGCCTGGGCCGCGCGCACCAGGAGAAGGGCGAGTCCGCGCTCGCCACGCAGCACCTGGAGAAGTCCCTGGTGCTCCGCGGCCGCAGCCTCCCGGGGAGCCTGCCCGCGCTGGGCCTGCGCACGCTGGCGAACCTGCTGCTGCGGGGCCTGGCGTCGCTCCTGCCGTTCATCCTGCGTCCGCTGCCGGCGGCGCGGCTCACCACCTACCTGCAGCAGCTGTCCACGCTCAACTCGCTCATCCGCATCTACTACTTCGCGGACATCACCAAGCTCACCTGGGCGACGCTGGTGTCCACGAACATGGCGGAGCGCTCGCGCAACGACTACGCCATGAGTCTGGCGCGCGGGTACTACGGCACGCTCCTGTTCGGCGCGGGGCTGCTCAAGCGCGCGCGCTACCACTGTGAGAAGGCGCTGGAGTACGCGCGCCGCTCCAAGGATCCGGTGGCCGAGGGGCTCGCGCTCAGCCGCCTGGGCATCCAGGCCTTCTTCGCCAACGAACTGGAGCGCGCGCGCACCTTCCAGGAGGAGGCCGTCTCCACGCTGCGCCAGGTGGGCGAGCGATGGGAGCGCCAGACGTCGCTGATGATGCAGGCCACGGGCGAGTTCCTCCACTCGCGCTTCCGCACCGCGGTGGCGCTCTACGAGCAGATGGGCGCCATTGGCGTGGAGCTCAACGCGCTGATGCACCAGGGCTGGGCGCACTCGTGGGGGCCCATGTGCCGCTACCTGCTGGACGAAGGCGACGTGGGCGAGCTGTGCGCGGAGCTGGAGCAGGGCCTGCGCATCAGCGTGGAGGTCGCGGACCTGGCCAACCAGTGCGCGAGCTTGAACCACCTGGCCAACGTCACCGTGCGCGAGCACCAGGTGGAGGAGGCCGCGCTCGTCGCCGTGAGGTGCTTCAAGAGCATCTGGAGCTACCAGGTGATGGTGCCCTTCCTCCAGGTGGGCCTGGTGGACGCGGCGGAGGCGGCCCTCTTCGCGCTGGAGGAGGGCGCCACGGTGGTGCCGCGCAAGGAGCTGCTGAAGATCGTCAAGCTGGCCTGCATCAAGGCGCGCGTCATCGCCCGGCTCTACCCGTACCTGAAGGGCCCGGCGCTGCGCGTGACGGCGCGCTCGCTGGCCCTGCGCAAGGGGCCCAAGGCCGCGGAGCCGGTGTTCCTGGAGGCCATCTCCGTCCTGGAGAAGAGCCCCAACCGCTGGGAGACGGGCGTGGCCTACTTCGACGCGGCGGTGGCCCTGCCGCACCGGCGCGACGCGTTCCTCGCCCGCGCGCGTGAAATCTTCACGGAGGTGGAGGCCCGCGCGGAGCTGCGCCGCGTGGACCGCTTCCAGGCCTCGCTCCAGGTTCCGCCCGCGGAAGCGCTCCCGCTGTCCCCGGCGGCCCAGGCCCGCGACGTCCGCGTGATGTGACGCCCTGGCGCATTGCTTGTTCCGTCAGGCGGCGCCCGTAGACTGCGTGCTTCTTCCTCGACTTGCGCACCGGGCCATGATCACCGCACCGCTTCGTTTCCAGCTCAGTCCCGTCATCGTCGGTTACATGCTCGTGGTGCATGGCCTGGCCGCGCTGGCGTTCTTCCTGCCCTGGCCTCCGTACGCGCTGCCGGTGGCGCTGGCCGTGTACGTGTCCATTGGCCTGGGCACCACGGTGGGGCTGCACCGCCTCCTGTGCCACCGCGCCTTCGCGTGCCCGCGCTGGGTGGAGTACGCGCTGGTGACGGTGGCCATGCTCACCGCGCAGGGCAGTCCGCTCCTGTGGGCCGCGAACCACCGGCTGCACCACGCGAAGGCGGACGTGGACGGGGACGTGCACTCGCCGGTGCGCGGCTTCTGGTACGCGCACATGGGGTGGATCCTCAACGAGGCCTCCACCGAAGAGGACGGCTGGCGCACCTGGTGCCGGGACATGGCCCACGACCGGTACTACCACTGGCTCCTGCGCTACCGCATCGCGCCGCAGGTGCTGGCGGTGCTCTTCGTGGGGCTGACGTTCGGCTGGCGCACGGTGCCCGCGTACTTCTTCCTGCCCGTGGTGCTCTGGATGCAGAGCACCTACGCGGTGAACTCCGTGTGCCACGCGGCCTTCGGCCACCGCGTCCACGACACGCGCGACCACAGCCGCAACGTGTGGTGGGTGAGCGTGCTGGCGCTGGGGGAGGGCTGGCACAACAACCACCACGCCTTCCCCGCGTCCGCGCGGCACGGCTGGGTGTGGTGGCAGTGGGATCCGGGTTGGCTCTTCATCCGGGCGCTCCAGGCCCTGGGGCTGGCGTGGGACGTGCGCCTGCCCTCCCGGCTCAGGTCAGGACCTGCGGCGTGAGGCCCAGCGCGGGCATCCGCTCCGCGTCCCAGGCCTCGATCGCATCCATCCCCGCGATGTAGCGGCGCGCGGGGTTCTTCACCGGGTTGCGGATGCTGACGATTTCGGGCCCGGAGAAGAGGATGGTCTGCTTGTAGCGGGGCAGGTCGCTCATCATCAGCTTGGACGCGTAGTGCTTCGCGATGTTGGGCAGGCTGCCCAGCGTGCGGCACAGCCGCTGGAAGTGCTCCACCACCTCCGACGCGTGCAGCTGCTTGGGCCGGTGGCACAGCGTGTAGCCGTCGTAGTCGCGGCTGGTGGTGCCGGGCAAGAGCCGGTCCTCGGCCTTCAGCTCGCGGAAGAAGGGCGTCTCCGGATACGGGCACACGATGCCCAGGAACGTGACGGAGAAGTACTTCAGGTCCGCCAGGTAGTCCGGCAGCCGGTGCAGGTACTCGTTGGTGTCGCCGTCGGAGCCGACGATGAGCCCGAAGGACAGCAGGATGCCGGCGGAGAAGACGCGGCGGATGACGGCGTCCACCTCCGACAGCTTGTTCTGGCCCTTGTTCATCGCCTTGAGCGAGTCCGGGTTGAGCGACTCCAGGCCGGTGTAGACGTAGCGGCAGCCCGCCTTCGCCATCAGCTTCACCAGCGACTCGTCCTTGAGCACGTTGAAGGTGAGCGCGCAGCCCCAGGTCTTCTTCAGGGGGATGAGCGCTTCGCACAGCGCGCGCAGGTACTTGGGCGAGCCGCCCAGGTTGTTGTCCAGGAAGACGAACGCGTCATCCATCAGCCCCAGGAAGTTCGGGTTCCAGCGCATGCGCGTCTGGATTTCGTCGATGACCTCCGCGACGGGCCGGAAGCGGTAGCGCTCGTGGCCGGTGAGCACGCAGAAGTTGCAGGTGAAGGGGCAGCCGCGCGACGCCTCGATGCCCGGCAGGCGCACCTTGTTGTGCGTGAAGTCGATGAGCTCGTAGCGGTACGGCCGGATGGCGGCGGCGCCCTGCGACGGCAGGCTGTAGCGGGGCTTGAGCTCGCCCTTCTCGAAGTCCGCGATGAGCGCGGGCACGTTGGACTCCGGCTCCCCGGTGATGACCGCGTCGAAGTACTTCGCCGCGTCGTCGGGGAAGTGGCTCGCGTGCCGCCCGCCCGCCACCGTCGTCATCCCGCGCTGGCGGAAGAGGGTGGAGAGGACCTTGGTGTGCTCGTAGTACGAGTGCAGATACGAGAAGAAGACCAGATCCCAGTGCCGGTCCAACGGCACGTCCGCCTCCTTCTCGTTGAAGATCTCCACCTGCGCGTGCTCCGGGCACAGGCCCGCGATGAGCTCCGGCACGGAGGACTGCATGATGGAGGGTTCCTTGATTCGCAGCCGGGTCGGATGGGTGTACGTGGCGATGATGGCGATGCGCATGCGAGCAGGCCCGGCGACGGCCCGGACCGCGTCCCCCTTCGTCGGCGGAGGATCACCCGGAGTCCGGGCGCTGGCAAAGGATTCCCCTCACACGCGTCACACGCCGAGCGTGTTTCCGGTGGTAGCGGACGACCCAGGAGGACCTATCTCGTGTGGGGGGCGTACTGATAGATCTTTGAAACATGGATACCTCCCCCCCGCCGACCGCCCCGGGTTGGCCGTTTAAACGTTACTTCTGGATTTCCATCGCATTCGCGGTGGTGCTCGGCGCGCTCGCGCTGCGCTCGGGCTTCATGCCGGATGACTTCATCTGGCTGGGGGTCTGGGACAACATCCCGCCGCCCGCGCCGCTGGGGAACACGCACCTGGACGTGTACCGCACCGCCACGGGCATCCCGGAGCACACGCTGAAGCTGGCGGAGGTGGGCGTCTTCCCGTGGTGGGTGGAGCCCACCGTGCGCGTCGCGTTCTTCCGGCCCCTGGGCAGCCTGCTCTACGGATTGGATCACCTGCTCTACAACCGCGTCGCCGTGGCCTATCAGCTCCACTCGGTGCTCTGGTACGTGGGCCTGGTGGTGCTGGCGGGCGTGCTGCTCAAGCGCGTGCTGCCCACGGCGGTGGCGGGCCTGTCCATGGTCCTCTTCGCGCTCTGGGGTTCGCACTCCGCGGTGCTGGGCTGGCTGTCCTACCGCAGCGTGGTGATGTCGCTGCTCTTCGGCATCCTCGGCATCTACCTCCACGTGAAGTGGCGCGAGGACAAGCGCACGGGCTCCCTCGTCGGCGCGCTGGTGTCCTTCGCGCTGGCGCTCCTGTGCGGTGAGACCATGGTCATCCTCAGCCCGTACGTGCTGGCCTACGAGGCCTTCTCCGGGCCGGGGCAGGCGAAGGACAAGCTCAAGGGGCTCATCCCCTTCGGCGTGCTGATGGCCATCTACTTCGCCGCGTACCGGGCCATGGGCTACGGCGCGGGCGGCTCGGACATGTACCTGGACGCGCTGGGGACGCCCGTCGCGTGGTTCCAGGCGATGCTCGGCCGCGTCCCGGCCGCCATCGCGGGCCTGACGCTGAACGCGCCCCCGGACTTCATCTTCGATCAGTCCCTGGTGCCCCTCTTCACCGTCCTCGGCGCGGTGGGCTTCACGCTGTTCGCGCTGCTCGTGTGGGGCGTGTGGCCCCGGCTGGAGGCCACGGAGAAGCGCACGGTGGGCTGGATGCTGACGGGCGCGTTCGTGTCCACGTGGCTGTCCAACTCCGCCTTCGCCGGCTCGCGCACGCTCATCGTGCCCAGCCTGGGCATGGCGGTGGCGCTGGCCGTGGTGCTGCGCCACGCGTGGACGGGGCGGGCGAAGACGCTCCGCGCGGGCGCGGTGCTGGCCGGCGCGGCGCTGCTGGCGCTCATCCACGTCGTGGGCTCGCCGTACATCTGGTGGCAGACCATGGAGGCCTACAGCCAGGCGGACGCGCTCATGGCGCGCGTGCAGGCGCGCTACGAGGAGGCCCTGGACGAGTCCAAGCTGCCCGACCAGCGGCTGGTGGTGCTCAACGCCCCCAACGGCATCATCGGCATCTACGGCTCCGTGCGCTGGTGGGCGCAGGGCAAGCCGCTGCCCAAGGCCTGGTGGGTGCTGTCCTATTCGCTCAACGAGCAGAAGGTGACGCGCACGGGGCCCAACTCCCTGGAGCTGTCGTTCACCAAGGGCGGCCACTTCCTGGACTCCGTGGAGGAGCGCATCCACCGCGCCGCGCGCCACGCGGTGCGCCAGGGTGACGAGTTCGACATGAAGGGCATGAAGGTCCGCATCGAGGAGGCGGACGCTCAAGGGCCCACGCGCATCTCCTACACCTTCGACGTGCCGCTGGAGGACCCGTCGCTGAAGCTGGTCCAGTGGCAGAACAAGAAGGTGATTCCGTGGGTGCCGCCGGCCGTCGGTGGCCCGTCCACGGCCCTCAACGTCCGGTAGGCAGGGACGAAGAAGGGGCGCGGGGGGATTCACTCCCTCCGCGCCAACGCTTCCTTCAGCCCACCATCCGCACGATGGCCAGCGTGATTCCGTAGACGATGACGGACACCAGCGCGGCCGCGGGGATGGTGAACACCCACGCCCAGATGATGCGGCCGGCGGTGCCCCACTTCACGGCCCGCCAGCCGCGCGTGGACCCCACGCCGACGATGGCGCCGGTGATGGTGTGCGTGGTGGAGACGGGGATGCCCAGCTCCGCCAGCGCGATGATGGTGACGCCGCCGCCCGTCTCCGCGCTGAAGCCGCCAATGGGCGCCAGCTTCGTGAGGCTGTGGCCCATGGTGCGGATGATGCGCCAGCCGCCGAAGAAGGTGCCCATCGCGATGGCGGCGTGGCAGGAGATGATCATCCACCAGTCGATGTGGAACGGGCGGTCACGCCAGATGGTGCCGAAGAGCACCACCGCGATGATGCCCATGACCTTCTGCGCGTCGTTGGTGCCGTGGCTGAAGGAGAAGATGGCGCTCGACACCAGCTGCAGCCGGCGGAACCACGTGTCCACGCGCAGCGGCGTCTGCTTGTGCACCGCCCAGGTGCTGGCCAGCATCATCAAGATGCCCAGCGTCATGCCAATGAGCGGCGACAGCACGATGAAGGCCGCGATGCGCGCGATGCCGCTGCCCACCAGCCCCTGGAAGCCCAGCACGGGCAGGGTGGCGCCAATCATCCCGCCCGCCAGCGCGTGCGACGAGGACGAGGGCAGCCCCCACCACCAGGTGAGCAGGTTCCAGACGATGGCGCCCATCAGCGACGAGAAGATGACCATCAGCACCGCGGTGGGGCCGGCGGCGCGCAGCATCTCGAAGTTGATGATGCCCTTGCCCATGGTGTTGGCCACGTGCACGCCGCCCGCGAAGGCGGCAATGAAGTTGAAGAACGCGGCCCACGCCACGGCCAGGTTCGGCGACAGCACGCGCGTGGACACCACGGTGGCGATGGAGTTCGCCGCGTCGTGGAATCCATTGATGAAATCGAAGATCAGCGCGACGACGACAATGGTGACGACCGCTGCGAGCAGCATTCAGGAGTGCTCCAGCACGACGCCTTCGATGACGTTGGCCACGCCCTGGCACTTGTCGGTGGCCGTCTCGATGAGGTCGAGGATCTCCTTCCACTTGATGATGGTCAGGGTGTCCACGCCGCTCTTGAACAGCCGGCCCATGCCCGCGCGCAGGACCTCATCCGCCTGCGTCTCCAGGCGCTTGATCTCCAGGCAGCCCGCGAGGATCTGCTCCGGCTTCTTGATGAGCCGCAGCGCCGCGACGACCTCCTGCACCTTCTGCGTGGAGATGAGCAGCAGCCGCGCCAGCTCCGTGGCGTCCGCCCGGGTGGACTCGATCTCATAGTACAGCAGGCGCGCCGCCGCCGCGTTGGTCAGGTCCAGCACGTCGTCGATGCGCGACAGGAGCGTGTGGATCTGACCCCGGTCGAACGGGGTGATGAACTGCTGGTGGAGCCGGTTGAAGGCCGTGTGGGTGACCTCGTCGCCCTTGTGCTCCACGTCCTTGAGGGCCTGGACGCGCGCGGGCACGTCCCGGAAATCACTCAGGAGCTCGTGCAGGAGCTTGGCTCCCTCGACGGTCCTGGCGCATTGCGCGTCGAAGTCGTCGAAGAACTCGTCCGACTTCGGCATCAGCTTTTCGAGCATGGAATCTCCCTCGGCGGGGTGACACTCCCGTGACGCGGGAGTGAGTACCCTACCTGGATAGATTCGCCAGTCTTCCGTGCAGAAACGTACGGATTCCGGGGGGTTGTGCTTGACGCGAGGAGCCGCTCAGACCACGCGGTTGCGCAGCTCCTCGAAGAATCCCACCCACAGCTGCCACATCTCCTCGGCGCCGCGGGTGATGGTGGCCAACTCCTCGTCCGAGTACCGCAGACCCACGGTGTGGCCGGCCGTCTCCACGTGGTCCGGCTCCTGCTTCACGTGGATGTCCACCCAGGGCAGGGCCTTGAGGCCGGTGGTGCGGCGCACCAGCTTGCCCAGCTTGGCCACCATGGTGAGGTCCGCCACCTCCGTGCCGTAGAGGAAGCCCAGGCCGGTGAGGTGGTTGTCCGTGGCGCGCTGGTACCCGTCAATGAGACGGCGCGTCGCGGGCGTCATGTCCGCCTCCGACACGCCCGCCTTCGTGAAGCCCGCGTCCGTCATCGTCTGGATGAAGAAGCGCTCGTGCGCGCGCGCCGGGTCTCCCTCGCCCACCTCCTGGTTGAGGATGTGCGTCACCGCCGTCTTCATCTCCATCTGCGGACAGACGGCGATGAGCTTGCTCAGGAAGTTGGGGAAGTAGTGCAGGGGGTGCCACCACTGACCCAGGACCATCTCCGCCTGGTCGCGGCTGAAGGCCTTCTCGTCCACCACCTCGAAGAACCGGTGCTTGATCAGCTGCTCACGGTGGGGATTCTTCGCCAGTGCCGCCTCGATGGTCTGGTTCCGCATTGCCGCCTCCAGGTGGGTCCAAAAGGGCTGGGTCGGCGTTTATCACAAAGCAGGACTGCGATTCTTGGAAATGTGGAAAGACAAGTTCAATCTGACTACGTGGTTTACCGTCAATGTGGAACGTGCAGGCGTGCGAGGGCGGGCTGTTCGG